>DSBP01000340.1 GCA_011049465.1 bacterium
GTGCCCGTCTAAGCGTCTTGTCTTTCGGGGGGTGCACTAACTTGCAAATTGAAAATTCCAAATTGTAAATTGCCCCGCAGGGCGCTTCACAACAAAGTTTTGTCAAAACCTGCCCGGTGTGCTATAATTAAAAAAAACAAAAGAGGGATGAATGCGGAAAAAACAGGGAAGAAAAAAGAGAACTGTTCGGCCTTCTGAAGATGCGAAAGACAGGGGCGATGTGCTGAAAAGGATCTCCAGGAGTTTTACTTACGCCATGCAGGGCATATATTACGGGTTTCGTTCAAAGAAAAATATAGCCATAACGCTCTTTGTGGCTGTTTTGCTCGGGTTTTTGCTGGCGTGGCTGAATGTCTCAAAGATTAAGTTCACCATTATCATCGGCGCGTGGCTCCTTGTCGCGGCAGCCGAGATAATAAACACGGCCTTTGAGAAGCTTGTTGACACCATTCACCCCGGCTACAGTGAGGGAGTGGGCAGGGCAAAGGATATGATGGCAGGAGCGGTTTTTCTTGCCATAATAGCCGCGACCATAATAAGCGTTCTCATGATATCGGACAACATATTTGACCGGGTTATCGGGTTTTTTATGGCAAGAGGCGCCTGATGATATATATAGTGATGGGAGTGCTCGCGAGCGGAAAGACGACAATCGGCTCTCTGCTCGCGGAAAAGCTCGGATATGAGTTTCACGACGCGGATGATTTTCACCCGCCCTCGAACAGGGAAAAGATGGGCAGGGGAGAGGCGCTGACAGACGCTGACAGAAAACCCTGGATAGCGGCTGTGAGGGCGGTGATTGAAGGCATGGCAGCGGCCGGGACAGACGCTGTAATAGCCTGCTCCGCGCTCAGGGAGGATTACAGGAAAACCCTGTCAAAGGGAAGGAAGGATGTTGTCTTTATTTACATTAAAGGGGATTACGGGATGATTAAGGAGAGGGCGGAGAGAAGAAAGGGCCATTTTGTTGACCCCGCGCTTTTAAAGAGCCAGTTTGAAACGCTTGAGGAGCCGGATAACGCTGTTGTTGTGGACGCAAAAAAATCTTCTGAAGAGGCTGTAAGGGATATTATCGGAGAGCTAAAAAACGAGGGGGAAACGCGATGAAAAAAATAGCCGTAATTACAGGGCTCAGCCTGCTGCTGATTTCGGGCGCTATCTTCGGCATGCTTGTTCATGCGGGGCTGTTTTACAAGCCTGAGGTGAAAGTTGAGGAGACAGGGCCCTTTACCCTTGTATATGTTGAGCATACCGGGGATTACTCAAACGCATGGAAGTATCAGGACGAGGTGTATAAAAAGCTGATTGCGGAGTTCAACATCAAAACCACCAAAGGTTTCGGCATTTATTACGATGACCCGGCAAAGGTTGAAAAATCGGAGTTGAGAAGCGAGCTCGGATGCATTCTTGAGGGGGAGGACATAAAAAAAGCGCAGCTTGTGGAGGGCAAGTTTAAGGTGAAGACGCTTAACGCGGAAAAAAGCGTGGTTTCCGGGCATCCTTTTACAAACCCCTTCTCGGTAATACTCGGGATAATGAAGGTGTATCCTTTGCTGGGGAAGAAGGCCGCTGAAGAGGGGCTTGACGCGGGTTTTGCGATGGAAATTTATGATGCGCCGGCAAAGGCCACAACGTACATATTCAGGGGGAAGTAGAGTGATTCTATCCAGGGCCGCAGCCGCGCTGTTTTTGTTTCCGGTTTTTTCGGCCTGTCTTTACGGGAGCACGGCTGCCGGCATGGAATTTGAGTTTGAATATGACATAGCCGCAAGAGCCTCAGGCATGACAGCCGTGACAACGGAGACAGGGGCGGGCAGCGGCATGGAAGCGTGGAACTACAATTATTTGGGCGCCTTATTTGCCATGGGAGAGCTTGAAATAAAGGCATCTGCCCTGAAAATATTCGCGACAGACGCGCTTTTTGGAGACATGGAGGCAGGAGGGGCCTTTTCCTACAAACAGTATTTTTATGTGCCTGAAGCATACGTGAGGCTCGGCAGGGAAAGGACATTTGCCGCGGCAGGGCTCATAAATCTGGCGTTTTCAGAGGCGGGATTATTCGCGGTTCAGGATATCTTTTCGGCGGAAAAGGATTTCTTTTATATCAACGCCGTAAACAGGACAGCGCGCGAAATTGACGCGGACATGGGCATGGTGCCGTGGGCAGCGGGCGCGGGCCTGCTTGACTCCAAACTGGCGCTCACTTTTGCCGTGCTTCCCGCAGTATGGTCAAGAGCGGCAGGGCCGTCAGGGCGGGCAGGCTCAAACACCGCGTATTACTCGCGTGCCGAGATAATAGCGGAGAGCGCCGTGCTCTCTCTTTATAATTGTTATGAGGAGGGTGAGGATGAATTTATCGGCGCGGAGTACACGGGAATAAATTACGTCATAAGCTATGCCGGCGGGAATAGCTATTATTTTGAGTTCAGGACGGGCAGGGTAAGCACCTGGCCCATAGACGTTATATCCGTATTCGGCGCAAAGACGCTCAGGCAGGAAAAGACCACTCTGATATGGGAAAACCGCTACTCAACCGCGGGAGGTTATGAGACCTTTGTCGAGGATGAAAGATGGCTGGCCGCGGGGTGGAAGGGTATTTACGCGGTCCATTACGCGCCAAAACTGGAAAACAATACAAAAGTTTACGCGGGAATGAAGCTGAATCCCGCGAAAAATTTCGAGGCTGAGTTCAGGTACGGCTATGAATCGAGGGGAAACCACAGGTTTGACATTAACCTGACGCTCTCGAATATGTGAAAGGAAGTTAATTAAGCTGAATGAAATTTTGAATTTAGAAGAGTTTACACGCAAACAAATGACTATTCATTCGGCACACAGGCAGAGTTTATTGACTGGATAAGGATGGCAGTGTATTACAACGGGGTAAAGGTGTGGGGCTTGAGCCGGGAGAAGTCGCATATGCTTCTGTTCCCAAGCATACGCCAGTGACTGAAACAGCTGAGCCGCTTAATGCCTCGAACACATACAGTTATCCGAACCCGTGCGGAGACAGGGCAACAATAAGGTTTTCGCTTGATAAACCGCAGGAAACGGATATAATGATAATGGATATAAGCGGAAGGCCGGTATGGCGCGCGGTTCTGGGCGAAGAAAAGACGCTGAAAGGAATAAACAGGGTTGAGTGGGAAACAATAAATGACAGGGGAGTAAAAGTGGCGAACGGGATATATTATTACAGGGTAACAGCGGGCAGCATAACAGTGACAAAGAAAATAGCAGTGGTCAGGTAGAAATGTGCGTTCAGGGGTAATACTGTATGTGTTGTATATGGCTGTATTTATATGTTTAACTGTGGGGGAGGCAGGGGCAGGTAATATCTGGATAGACGGCATGGGAACAAGCAGCACAAGCGGGACATGGGACAGTGGGATACGTTCAGATACTGAAACGTCAATATATCCACCGTATGTGAAGCGGTGGGAGAAGTATGAGTGGAGGGGAGAGGGGAAAAATGTTGTTCCGGCATATAATTTTGCTTTAATATATGATGGGTATGTCTATTTTGGGGAGGGGAATCATAAACCCGATTATGAAAGTTGGGCAGAGCCTGGTTATGTATGGGCATGGGATGTGGCGACAGGAGTGACAAAGACAGGATATCCGCTGGGGCCGCTTGACAGCGGGATAATGTCTGCGGGAGGAGGCATAGTAATAGCACAGGATAAGCTGTATGCTTTGACAAATCACTATGTGTGGGCGTGGGACATAGGAGTTGAAGACCCGCAGGTAATAAACGGCTATCCTGTTTATATAACAGAGACAGCAGACGGCCATGCATGGACAGATAACGGATTAATATTTTATAACAATAAGATTTTTTTTGCGACTACGACAGCAGATGTTGTAAATGCGTATGTGTATGCGCTTGATGCGGCGAGCGGTGGCGAGGCGTGGAAAAAGGA
>DSBP01000037.1 GCA_011049465.1 bacterium
ATACAATATAAAATATCAAATATGTAATTCTTGCCGGCTCGCCGCCGATGTAAATCGTCGAAATTTCTCCGCTGCCCGCCCCGGCCCACCTCAAGTGCGACAATCTCCATGCAGATGGAAATATTCCTTAATAAGCTTAACTTGCAAATTGAGAATTACAAATCGAAAATATAAATTGCTTTACAACGTGCTTACCGGGTCCATTATTATGCTTACCACAGCTTTAAAATGGCCTTTTTTCACGGCCCTTCCCATTGTATTCAGGTCTTTTCTTGATGGCGACTTTATAATCACGCTGTACCTGAACCTGTTCCTTATCCTTGATAACGGCGCGGGCGCGGGGCCCAGCACTGAATACGATTTAACACCCGCGGCCGCTGCCGCTGCTTCGGCTGTTTCACGCACTTTTTCCGCGGCCGCGGCACAACGCTCTTCCCTCATGTCACTCACTATGAACTGAAGGAGGAACTTGAAAGGAGGATAGCCGTGTTCTCTCCTCAGCCTTAACTGTTCCTCATAAAACTTTTCAGGGGTATTTTTCGCGGCGGCCCTTATGCCGCTGCTTTCGGGGTTAAATGTCTGTATCACGACCTTGCCGGGCTTGCCTCCCCTTCCTGCCCTGCCCGAAACCTGCGTTAAAAGCTGAAAGACCCTCTCCTCTGCCCTGAAATCAGGCAAATTCAGCACAGAGTCAATTCCCGCGACCCCCACAAATGTAACCTCGGGAAAATCAAAACCCTTTGCTATCATCTGCGTTCCCACCAAAAGGTCAATCTCCCTGTTTTTTATCTTTTCGTAAATCGCAACATGGTCATTTTGTTTCATTGAATCTATATCCACCCTGAATACCTTTTTTTCCGGGAAAAACTTCTGCGCCACATCCTCGATTTTCTGCGTCCCCAGCCCTTTATAAAAAAGTGTTTTGCCGCACGACGGGCATTTGACAGGAGGTTCCTTTTCAGAGGCGCAATAATGGCACTTCACTACGGTATCCGCGCGGTGATATACAAGCGGGATATCACAACTCCCGCATTTCTCAATATGCCCGCACTGCGGACACATTATCAAGCTTGAAAACCCGCGCCTGTTAAGAAAAATTATTGCCTGCTCTCCCCTGTCAAGAGCTTCCCTTGCCTTTGCTATAAATTCGTTTGAAAAAAAGAGGTCCCTGGACTTGTTTAAGTCATATTTCAGGTCAATAACCTCAACTTCGGGCAGGGGCCTCTCTTCCACCCTTCCGTCAAGTTTTAACATGGCATATTTTCCTGTCACTGCATTATGGTACGTCTCCACGGAAGGAGTGGCGCTTCCAAGAACAACAACAGCCGGGTCAATCGTTCCCCTCACAACAGCCATATCCTTCGCGTTATACCTGGGGTCGTTCTCCTGTTTATATGACTGGTCAAACTCCTCGTCAACAATAATGAGCCCTGCCTTGTCAAAAGGCGCGAATATCGCGGAACGCGTGCCCACAACAATATCAACCCCTCCGTCCCTTATCCGCTGCCACTCATGCCTCCTTTCCGGCTCAGAGAGGCCGCTGTGATAAACAGCGGTCCTGTCTTTAAAATGCCTAAGGAAGCTCTCTGTCAACTGCGGTGTAAGAAAAATCTCGGGCACAAGCACTATTACTTTTTTGCCGGCGGATACAGCCTCTTTCGCCGCCCTTAAATATATCTCCGTCTTGCCCGAGCCTGTCACGCCAAACAGAGCGAAGGTTTTAAAGAGTCCTGCTTTCACTGCCCCTGTTATCTCTTCGTAAGCCGACTGCTGCCCCGGATTGAGGGTTATCCCGGCTTTTTCAGCTGCCGCGGCCATATCGGGCGGCGCTCCGCCTGTCCTCGATTTTGAAAGCGCGGCCGTCTCTTCAGAAGTTACGTTGCCGGATTCCTCAAGCTCTTTCACTGTTTTTGCGCACTGTTTCACCCCAAACTCCATAATATCCCTTATGTCAGCCCTCCTGCCGCGCCTTGTTTTCAGATAGTCAATTACCATTCTCTGCGCGTCCGTAAAACCTTTCGGCCCGGGCGCGTCCGATATAAGTTTTACCGTCTTTTTTGAACGCACTTTTTTTAAAGGCGCGAGCATCGAGGAAAAGACCATTCCCGGAGCGCAAATATAATAATCAGCTATAAAAAGCCCGAGCTTTATGAGATTTTCCGGGAGCGCAGGAGAAACGTCTATTATTTCCTTTATCTTTTTTATTTTTGATTCCGGAAAACCCGGAGGCAGGGCATCTTCCGGGCCTGTTATGAGCCCTGATACCAGCTTGCTTCCGAGAGGTACAATGGCGCGTTTGCCCGCCATAGACGGCTCATATCCGCCGCAGTCATATGTCAGGAGATTGTCTATATTGGCAAATACTGCAATTTTCGCGTATTTCATCTATTTCCATTCCCTGCCTTCAAAAGCATTGTGGCCCTCAAACCCGCCTGTCACCTCATAAAGATACTTGTGCGCTGCGTTTTGTATATCCCTGCTAAGCACGCCTCCAAAGAAGAGATAAACGGGCGCGTTGACTGCCATAAAAAGGCTCAGCATCGCGATGTATTCGGGAAAGTATATTGCTGTTTTTTTAACTGCCAGCGTAAAAACAAACCCCACAATACCAAGCCAAATAAGATTATATGAGATAAAGGCTTTCAGGCTGTTTTTTCCGAAATTCACCATTAAAAAACGCACAACGAGAAGGTACATTAAAAACGGAAAATAAAATATGAATGAAACCGGCTCAAAATAAAAGAGTTTTAACAGATCCCTGAAAGGCTGCTTAACCGCGATTCCGAGAAGCGGTTCGTCAACAAAGACCGCGTCGCGCGCCAGTTTTTCAAGCTCCCTTTTTGAGAGCGTATCTTTTTCAAGCAGGTATACGAACGACCCCATTATCTTTCCAAGCGCCCTGCGCTCGCTTATGTACCACCTTCCAAAGAGTGCTTTCATCGAGTCTTCCTCGATAATCCGTATGTGTTCTTCAGAAAACGACTCTCTTAAACCGGGGCTCACGATGACAGAACCAGCTTTGATTTTCGGGTTGAAATAGACGAGTATAAGGCGTCCTTCCGCTGATTCTTCCCTGTTGTCAAAATATCCGTAAGCCTCATGCCGCAGCTGTTCCGCGTCAGCCGTATCTGTTTTATACACTATTGCCTTTATACCGTGAATTTTATCAAGCCTGTGAGCGTGTACAGCCAGCATGTTCCTGTCAGACATCTCAGTGTATCCGTAATTATATGACTGCGGCAGGTTGATAAACTCAAACCCCGCGAAAACAAGCCCTATCCGTATAAAGACGGCTATAAAGACTATTTTTTTCATGCGCACACCATTGTTTTCTCCGCCGGGGAACACGGCTTATTGCAGCCCCCTGTATATCTCACGCCTGTGCCCAATCGCGACAATTATTACCCTCTTAAGGACTTCATCAACCTCATAAACGACTCTGTAATTTCCGCGGCGCACCCTGAAGTAACTTCCCTTCATTCCTTTCAGCTTATCACAACCGGCGGGCCTGGGATCGCGGGCCAGCTCCATTATAGCGTCTTTTACTGCTTTCAAGTCGCGCGGCGGCACGCCGGCGTTCTTCAGCCACCTGTACGCGGATGCGGATAGTTCTATTTTATGCATTTTTCTTTTTACCGCCGCCCATTCCGAGCTCCGCGGCAACTTTTTCAAGAGGTATCGTTGTTTCCTTCTCATTCTTCTCGTAATTCTGAATGGACAGCAGGTCCTCTTTCAACTCCTCCCTTTCAATCTCATCAACTATCGCCTTTTCAATAAACGATTTCATCATATAGCCGCGCGATTTGCAGAATCCCTTCATTAAATCCCGTATTTCCCTGTCCACCTTCATGGTAAATGTCACATTTTTTCCGGGCACAGCGCACCTCTCATTCAGTTTTATTACTGATATTAATTATAC
>DSBP01000195.1 GCA_011049465.1 bacterium
GTATCATACTCGGCCATAATCTGCGTGTTGCGGACAAACGCGGCCCAGTTCGGAGACAGTGACCGCAGGTAAGCAAAGGGCGGCGTGTCGTCAAGCGTGTATGTTGCTTTTATAATCATATTTTCCATTCCTGCCCTGTAATCACCGTGGCTGTAGTTCGCGGCGAACATCGGGTCTATCTTCCTGTAAAAAGAGTTCAGGGACAGGTGGCCGAAACGGAGCCCTGCCCGGCCGTAAAGAAACATCTTTTCCGCGTCCTCGCCGATATATTCGCTCACATACACGGGCGGAGAGCTGTTTATGAGGAAGACCGGTTCGGGATTGTCGTGGTGCGTGTATAATACCTCGCCCGCCAGGTTAAGATTGGCCGCACCGAAAAGAGGAATGTGCAGCGACATATCGCCGCCCGCGACGTGCGTTGACTGCTCTATGTCGGCCGTAAATACGTCCCAGCCCGGGTCATAGCCGCGCCGCTCATTCATATAAATAACACCCGCGTAGTTATTATTCAGAAAGAAAGTCTTGAGCCTCGCGGTTGTAATAAAGGTCATTCCGGGCTCCCAAGGCCCGGCGCTGCCAAGGCTCAGCCCGGAGAAGACATAGGATGTGTTTATCGGATGAACTGTCCCGGCAAGGGACAATCCTGTCACATTTGGGCCTATGGCGCCGGAGTCAATGAGCCCGAATGCGTCGTCAAAAACATTTACGGGCCCGCCCGAGAAGAGGCTGAGCTCATTTCCGTAGCCGCGGACCGTTAAATGGGCTGATTTTACGGAGAGCTCGGTGTTTTGTTCGTGATAGTAGGCGCCCCTGAATGTTACCCCGGCCTCCAGAGCGTCAAACGGGGTTATCTCAAGATTAACGTCCTGCTCAACAGCGCCGCTGCTTAATCCCATGCCGGATTCGGAGCCCCAGCGGATATTGTCTATGTAAAGCGTGCCTTCAAAGCCGCCTGTTGCTATAATAAAGAGCTCCTTGATATTTGCCTTGAGGTCTACCTTTGACGGATTGACCTCTGCTCCCCCGCTGATTTTCTTCCATTCTTCCGCGTCGAGCCTGGCTGTGATGTTCTTGTTCCAGCCCGGGCTTAAGGTTATCTGCGTCCTCTGCTCAAACCACACTGAGCCGCTGCCCGCGTCTGATTTCATCGCGACCGATACCTTCATCTGTTTTCCCGGGTTGTAAACATCGTAAACAAGTTGAGAGTAGCGCGTAAGGTCAAGCGTTCCCGGCGATGTGTATACTGCGCCGAATTTGACGCCCGTGTCTTTATATGTAAGCTTCAGGGATTTTGAGCCGCGGCTCGCGTAATCAGCGGAGAGTTCGGCGTGCGACGCGCCCCATCCCGCCATCAAAGCCCCCTTCCAGAAATTAAGCGCTGTTTCACGCTCAAAAGTCCCCTCTGTTGCTCCGTCGTCCCATTCCCTGAATGTTACGGGCTCAACTGTGAATTTTGAATTGTTCGTAAATGTGAGGCCCGCGTATTTGCCCGGTTCGCCAAAGTAATTTCTTCTCGCCAGCCTGAAATCGGCCAGATATACGGATCCTTTGGTTTTGCGGTCAGGATAGACCTGGAGAAACACGCGCCTGATATCGTCGCGCTTGTGGAATATATCGGTGTAGTTCCAGTTGGACTCGGCTGATTTAAACGCGGGCGATATAAAGTCAAAATAAATGTCCCTGTTCCAGCCCGGCCCTATGTTCATAAGTTTGGATTCTATCCAGGTCTCTTCATCGCCTGTCTGGAACGCGAGCGCTATCTTTACTCCGTAATCCATGGGGTTGTAAATATCAACCTTCATGCCCGTGTTATTGGCGAAATCAAGAATACCGCTGTATGAATACATTGCCTTGTCAACTTCGGACATCGTGGCAAAGGATATTTCCATGCCTTTGTTCTTTTCGCCCCCAAAATCAACCGCAGGCTTGGCCGCTATGGCGCCCGAATCATCGGTTGACGGGAGCCAGTTTACCCCCTTTTCAAAGCTGTTCCAGGGGTAAAACGCCATGTTTGATATATCAACGGGCATGAGCGGTTTTAGTTTTGCGGGGCGCGATGTTATTGCGCGGAGGTTGTCAAGAATAAGATACCCCTCTCCCATTTCAGGCGGGTACGTGACAAAACAGACGCGCCTGACGTCATTTATGTCGTCAGGCAGGACAGTATTGGCCCATTTTGATTTTTCGTTCTTCCATCTTCTTTCCTTGAGGTTAAAGGTTACATCTTTGTTCCAGCCTTTTTTAAGCCTTACTCCCGGGCCCTCCTGCCATACCCACTTATCCCCTGTCGCGAGCGCGAGCGTGAGGTTTGAGGGGTATTCATAGGGAAAATAGACGTCAATTTTAATTTCATAAACATCGGACATGTCAACCGCTTCCTCAACCATAAACACGGCGTTTTTGCCGGGCGACTTAAGGTCAAAGATACCCCTCATCGCGCCTTTGCCTGATGACACTTTTTCAGCCTCATAAATGGTTCTTACGGCGCTTGACCACGTGGACGCGGCCGACCATTTCAGGTTGTCCGATTCAAAATCGTCTATAAGCACTTCCCTGAGCCCCGGCGGTTCTTTTTCCGGCGACAGAGAGGCAGCGCCGCTGCCGCTTATCCTTATATTGTCAATGAAGAGAATGCCTTCGGTTTTATTGTCCGGCTCAATTAAAAACCCGAACCTTCTTACAAATTTAATCTCTTTTATTTCAGAATCAAATACCCCTGCCCCGCCGTAAACAGGAGCCTTTAAATCAAATTCCACTCCTTTGTTCCAGCCGGGTTTAAGCTCCTGCCGCGGGCTCTCGTGGTATATCCAGTTTGTCCCGGTCTTGAGCATAAGGGAGATTTTCATATTTGTCATTGAGGAGTTATAAATATCAACACGCAGCTTGTCTATTACAGAGAGGTCGCCGATGTCAAATACCTGTATAACCCCCTGATGTCCCGGCCTTTGAGCGTTTATTTTAACCTCAAGCGAGCTTTTGCCCTCTGTCACAAAATCCGATGAGAGCGCCGCGTCATGCAGTGAATTATTGTTCCAGTCGGAAGTTGTCCAGTCGTTGGCCTTCTCAAAGTTAAACCAAGGATAAAAGCCGGGTTCATTTGCCGACAATGAGCCGGAGGATATAATGGAAATCAGAACGGAGATGAGCAGTATTTTATAATGCATTTTTTCCTCCTGAATTTTTTTGAATTATATCAGCGAAAGCGTTTTCTGTCAAGTAATAAAAATATATACGTAAACCTTTAGTAGCGGCGGGCTTGACCGCCAAGCATAAAGTATACGGGATTCATCCCACTACTGTCCAAATTAGTATTTGAGGTAGTTCTTTAAATGTAGGGGTGATTCACGAATCACCCGATGCGCCGGGCAATTCATGAATTGCCCCTACAGAAACCGAATACAACCGAAATACAAAGGCCTGAATTTAAAAATACAGAATCAAGGTGTAAAACCCAATAAAATGTCCGGTTTCAGATTCGACAAGGCATAATTTGGACAGTAGTGGATTCATCCCCGTCTAAGCGTCGTGTTTAGCGTGATTTGCATTAACTTGTAAATTGCAAATTCCAAAATTGTAAATTGCCTCACCTGAGGTGGGCCGGGGCAGGCAGCGGAGAAATTTCGCCGATTTACATCGGCGGCGAGCCTGTTCGAATGGAGACTCGTGAATATGCGCGATTAGGCTTGCGCAGGTTTTAGTGCGGTTTGAACTCTGATGTGCTTTGATGTTTGGGATGGCGTTGAATAGTGAAGGAATGTAGGCGCGGACTTTAGTCCGCGGTATTTGAGTGTGACGTGCAATTTGAAATACGCGCGAACTAAAGTTCGCGCCTACAAAGTCGGGCTCAAAGACGTGAAGCATAACAAATAGTCATTAGTGTTTAATGGAAATGTAAATGCAAATA
>DSBP01000092.1 GCA_011049465.1 bacterium
GCTGATGAGTATGACACGGTGAATAATTTCATTAAATATATTGACCTTAAACAGAAAGCAGGGGAAAACCCCAGGCAGGGGGAGATAGAGGGCGTAGAGGATGACGCTGTCCGCGTGCTTACCATTCACAAGGCAAAGGGGCTTGAGTTCAAGGCTGTCTTTGTGCCCGCGCTTGTGCAGGATAAGTTTCCGGCAAGAAACAGGGCCTCGTCGCCCTTTCCGCTGCCCGAGCCGCTTATGAAGGATATTGTTGACGAGGCGGTATACGCGAAAGAGGAGGAGCGCAGGCTTTTTTATGTCGCGATGACAAGGGCGCGCGACGCGCTTTATTTGACATGCTCGCGGAGGTATGAGGGAGTCTCAGAGAGGAAGCCAAGTATCTTTCTCTTTGAGGCAGGGCTCGCTGTGCCTGATAAAGGCGCTGAAGCAGGGCAGAGCCCGGCCGGTATTGAGTCTTTTGAGCGTAAAGAAGCCGCGCCAAAAAAGAGCGGCCGGCCCGTAAAGAGCGGCGCGGTCAGGCTTTCCAATTATCAGATTGATGATTACCTGACCTGTCCGTTTAAATACAGGCTCATACATATATTAAAGATGCCCATCCGGGAGCAGCCCAATATCATTTACGGCCAGGCAATGCACAGGGTGGCTGCCGAGTATTACAGGGCAAAGCAGGAAAACACCCCGGTTTCAGTTGACGGCCTGATAAAGATTTTTGACGCGCTCTGGAAGCCGAGGGGGTTTATATCGAGAGAGCACGAGAAAAAACGGTATGAAGCGGCTCTGCGCAACATTGAGAATTTCTTCATTGTCGAAGAGAAGCGCGGAAAAGTGCCGAAATATATTGAGAAGAGTTTTGAATTCAAGCTTAATGAAAATATAGTGATAGCGGGCAGGTGGGACAGGATAGACGAGGAGGACGGCAAGCCCATGATTGTTGACTATAAGACATCTGATGTGAGGGACATGGAAAAGGCAAAGAAAAAACTAAGCTCGCCGGATATTGCCCGCCAGCTTACGCTTTACGCGCTTGCTTATGAGCGCGTATTCGGCGTGCCCGTTGATTCGGTGGCCGTCTATTTTTTTGAGTCGGCCCTGCTTGCCGTCAAAAAGATAAAACCGGATACAATAACAAGATTTATGGAAAAGGCGGAAAAGGTGGCAGAGGGGATAAAGAACGGCTGTTTTGACGCTGTTCCGGGGCCCATATCCTGCAGGTACTGCGCCTTTAACACAATCTGCCCGCATTCAAAGGCAGATGTGTTGTTTTAGACTGCTTAGTTGGTGATGATGAAACGGGGTTTAAAAAAATTAAAGCACTCACATCGTGTATTAACGTTAAAACAACAAAAAAACTGGATATTTCCCGTAAATGTGCTATTATTATAGTAGATTAATTTAACAATTAAATTAAAATGGAGTTATGGGATGAAAGCAATTGTTAAATTTTTGTTTGCGGGATCCTTAATTGTATTAAATTATTCCTTTGTTTTTGCCAATCCCCGTGTCATCAGCATAACGCTTGACCCGCCCAATCCGGTCTTTGGACAGACTGTTGATGTTACGGTTGTCTTTTGCGCCAACAAAAATAACCTCGCAAAAATGGGCCTTGTTGTCAGCCAGTATGATACGATTCAGGCTGTAGGCACCGGAGGACAGATATTTTTGGTAAGCGAACGCGGGGTAAATGTTCCTGCGGTTAATTTTCCGGGCGATGATATTGGTTACACCGCGGCCCCGCAGGATGGCGGGGCAGTCAATGACTGTACTGACTGCGCAAATTCAACTGCGTCACGTATTGTCTCAACGACTTATACGATTACAATCCCGCCGGCGGGTTATTTTACAGCCTGTGACGCGACAAACCTTTATGTGCACGTGGGCATGGCAAATTCATATCTCGGAAACAGCGGGTGGTCAACTTTGATACCCGATTCCTGCCGGCAGGGAACTTACAGCTGGGCAATGCCTGTTGTGCCGCCTTATTTCCAGGTGTCAAAAAGGTATGAAGGGGTGCTCCAGGCACCGGGGGACAAGATAGTTTTCAGCATGGATTATGAATACGCGAACGGAAGCAACTTCAGGATACAAGACGCGGTGCCCGCGGGTTTTAACATATTGTCTTACGGCCCGTCAAGCATTACCGGGGGGAACGTAACGCAGTCCGAAAATACCATCACATGGGATTTCCCGAGTAAAGTCGGTGCTGCGGGCGTAACATCCGGGACAGTATGGATACTGGCTGAAATTGCAGGCCCGCCGTCAGGGAATTATACAAACACAGCGCAGGGAAGCATGTCCGGAGTGCCAAGCCAGAATTCATCGGTTACTGTTACGACGGGCGCGCCCGCGCTTACAATACAAAAGAGCCAGCACGCGCCCGTCCTGCAGGAAGGAGATGCCATTACATACATTCTTACTTATGAAGTGAGCGGCTACGCGCTGCGCAATTACCAGCCGTTTGACAACATCGCGACCGGGGTTTTTGTTTCTCCTTCGGCTCCTGCGGGCTGGAGAACGGCAGGCGCCGGTACATGGACCATATCAGACCCCTGTGATACAGGCGACCGGTATGTTTCGGGGTTTGGCGGGTCATATCCCGGATTGTTGCTTGATGACGGAGACGCGGCAAATAATTCGGACCAGTTTTGTACCGGGATAATAGTATCCGATTTATATATCGATCCGGGCAATTATATAGGCGCTGACGCGCAGGTAATTATCAGGACAAACCAGCAGACAGGCAATGCTGTGAGAAGCCTCGGAATTCTTGTATCTATAGATCCCAATCCAACATATTTCGGGCTTCAGAGAGTAACGGGAAACAGCCAGCAATACCCTGCGGGAGGTATGCCGGGAATGGGGCGGCCCGCCGGAAAGACATGGTATCGGGTAAGAATTGTGGTGACTGAAGAAGCAGGGGCGCAGCGCATAAAGGCGAGAATATGGCCCAGAGGGCAGCCCGAACCAAGTTATTGGGATGTTGATTACCTTGATACAAATCTCAGTGCTGTTGAGTGGCGTTGTGACGGAACAGGCACATATAATGATTGGAGGCCGGGAGTCAACCAGCAGACAGGGGACGGGACAGTGAGGGATTCTTATGACAATTTTATTGTATACGAGGAGAGGGTGGTCGGCGACGCTTATGTCAGGGATGATGTGCCGCCGGGCGTGAATTATCTTGGGTGCGCGGGATGCAATACGGGCGATCCAAATGTGCAGTGGGACATAGGCTCTGTCGCGAACCAGGCAGGCTCATTTACATGGTGGGGCCGCGTTGACTGCTCTACTTCGCCTGATCCGATATCAAACAGGGCGCTTATAGACGGCTCCGCAAACTCGCCTGTCTACTCAAACTGGACGTATTTGACGGTTAACTGCGCCAGCCCGACGTTCACGCCGACGTCAACCCGGACAAGGACGCCTACGCCTACACTTACGAGGACTGCCACGCCGACGTTTACGAGAACTGTCACATCGACATTTACGAGGACTGCCACACCGACGTTTACAAGGACCATCACATCGACATTTACAAGGACTGCCACGCCGAGCTTTACGCCGACAAGGACGCCGACGCCCACATTTACAAACACAACGAGCCCGACATTTACAAGGACGCCGACACCGACCTCAACGCCGAGCCCGACCTCGACAAACACGCCCACGCCTTCGTTTACTTTTACAAGGACGCCCACGCCGAGTTTTACGCCGACAAGGACGCCCACGCCGAGTTTTACGCCGACAAGGACGCCCACGCCTTCGTTTACAAACACGACGAGCCCGACATTTACAAGGACGCCGACACCGACCTCAACGCCGAGCCCGACCTCGACAAACACGCCCACGCCTTCGTTTACTTTTACAAGGACGCCCACGCCGAGTTTTACGCCGA
>DSBP01000218.1 GCA_011049465.1 bacterium
ATTCTATTATATTACATATGGCGGAAAAGGTCAATAAGTCGTTGGTACAAGGCTGATTTGAACAGCAGAATAAAAAAATTGACATCTTCGGGTGGGCGTGTTATAAAGCTTACGCTTGGAACCTTAATAAACTATATGACGAGGCGCTAATGGAAGAACAGCTTCCGCAGACAGTAACTTTTATTACGGCTTTTATTGCCGGGCTAATCTCCTTTTTATCCCCCTGCGTCCTGCCGCTTATACCGGGGTATATCTCCTTTATATCGGGCGCCTCCCTGAAGCAGTTATCCGACAGCACAGAGCTGAAAAAGGTGCGCGGCCGCGTAATGGCCGGCTCGCTCTTTTTTGTCCTCGGCTTTTCCGCCGTATTTATACTGCTTGGCGCTTCGGCCACATCAATCGGCAGCCTGCTCTCCGCTTATATGCGGCCGCTCTCGACAGCCGCGGGAATTGTGATAATAATCCTCGGGATTCACATGACCGGCGTACTGAAACTCACCCCTCTTTACAGGGAAAAAAAGATACACCTGCACAAAAAACCCGTCACGATTTTCGGCGCGTTTATAATCGGCATGGCATTTGCCTTCGGCTGGACACCCTGCATCGGCCCCATCCTCGCCGGCATACTTATAATAGCGGGCGGCCAGGATACCGTATGGCACGGCATTCTTCTTCTTGCTGTATATTCCCTCGGCCTCGGCATCCCCTTTCTGCTGACAGCCTGGTCAATAACCCTGTTTTTCAGGTTCTTTGACAAATTCAAGAAACACTTTACGTTAATCGAATGGATCGCGGGCCTGATGCTTATAACCATAGGCATTCTGATACTTACGGGAGGAATGATGCGGATTGCCGCGCTCTTCTCATCCTTCGGCGGGTTTGCCGAATAGACAAAGGAGCTGTTTAATGAAAAAAATTGTTGCGGTTTTTTTAACCTCTGCCCTGCTGGTTTTTGCTTCAGTTTCATGCGGCGCGAAAAAAGAGGCTCCGGGCGGGGGCTCGTCGCAGAGCCCGCAGTCCGCAGCGCAGCAGCACCGGGATGCTGCCCCGGATTTTTCCATGCCGTCAATAAAAACCGGTGAAATACGCCTTTCTGACCACAAGGGCAAGGTCATAATACTCGATTTCTGGGCCACGTGGTGCCCGCCGTGCAGGGCTAAAATCCCGTTTTTCATGGAACTTCAGGAGGAATACGGCAAAAAGGGATTCACAATGATTGGCGCGGCTATCAATGACACAGAGGATAAGATAAAAAACTATGCCAAGTCTCAAAAGATAAATTATCCTGTCGGAATGGCTGACCGCAAAATGGCCAATGACTACGGAGGCATAACCGGCCTTCCCACAACATTCGTGATAGACAGGCAGGGTGTCATACGCAAAGTTTATGTGGGCTTCAGGCCAAAATCCGTATTTGAGGCGGATATTAAGGAACTGCTGTAGCGCGGGGCAGTTCAGGTTAGCCGTAACTATAAAATTCAGCTTATCAAATATTAACTCCCCTCACTCCCCTATAACCTTAATCATCGCGCGCTTTTTTCTCTGCCCGTCAAACTCGGCATAAAATACCTCCTGCCACGGCCCAAAATCAATCTTCCCTCCGGTTACAGGCACAACTACCTGGTGATGCATTAAAAGGGATTTTAAATGGGCGTGGCCGTTGTCTTCCCCTGTCGCGTGGTGTCTGTAAGACGGGCCGTAAGGCGCCAGTTTTTGCAGCCACTCTTTAATATCCTCCATCAGGCCGCCTTCATTGTCATTCACATAGAAAGAAGCGGTTATGTGCATGGCAGTAACAAGAATCAGCCCCTCTTTTATCCCTGACTTTTTAAGCGCAGCCTCAACCCTGTCCGTTATTCTTACGAATTCAATCTTTTCACTTGTGTTAAAGACCGGATATTCGGTGTAAGACTTCATTTTGCCTCCTTTATTTCCGCAGCGCCTTATAATGCCCCGTTTATTTTCCTGTCTATTTCATCCGCAAGCTTATACCAGCGCTGAACAGCGTTCTCCAGCCTGTAGTAGTGGTGTATGTACGGGATTAACAGCAAAAGTATCAGAATAACGGCGGCTGCCATCTCCACCGCGCCTCCGCAGTAAACAGCCGCAACAGAGAGGAACAGGAACACGCCAAAAGCCAGGGTAACAAGCAGGTGAATGAGCCTCTCGTGCTGCATAAACGAAATACGCTTAAGGTGATGTTCTTTAAGGGCCGCCCAGTCATATTCCTCAGCCGATTCAAGCAGCCTGCGCTTCACAAATTCCTCGTGTTCTTTGAGGTAACGCTTCATCACGCCTCTCCTTTTTCTCTGTTATTTCCGGCATTTCAGGCTTAAAATGTCCCCGTTCCTGCCGCTTCCTGAAATCTGTAATAAATATACTTCAGTAAATTTTCATCCCTGTAAACCCCGTAATCAACCGTACAGTGCATTCCCCTGTTTTTCCATATATCGTCAAAAAAATCACGTCCATCGCTCATAAATCCCGCGCCTTCACTCTCAAGAAATAAAACCGACTCCAGATTAAAATTCCTCAGGTTTCTCCTCGTCATGTTCGCGGACCCGTTTATCATGAATTCTTTTCCCCCAATCCTGAAAAGCGTCATCTTGGCATGGCACTGCTCGCCGCCGGTGTCGTACCAGCGCACCCTGACGCTGCCGTTTGATTTATTTACAAGCCTCTTTGCCGCTCCTGTATTCGGAATACCGCTCTGAGGCCTGCCAAAGGCGTCTTTGTTGGGGTCAAGCACAACCCTGACAGAGGCGCCCCGTTTTGCAGCGCGTATCATCCCGTTTATTATTCTTTGATCGGACAGGAAGAACATTATCATATCAATGGAGTCTCCGGGCCCGCACATCTCAATAAGCTCCTCCATTTTACGCGCTATGCGGCCTTCGGTCAGGTACTGAGCGCGGACTTCGCCTTTCGGGCTGCCCGGCTCTAAAACCACGGCTAACGGCCCCTTATAACCGGAAAACCGGGCCACATTCATCTCGCTCCGCGCTATCTCGCCGCAGATTGGGCCCTCTATTCGTATCCCCGTATTGGTATGCGCGCTCGACGCGTCCTGCGCGTTTCCTGACATTATTACCGCAGCAGGGCCGCGGGGCGTATCCGCGACAATCACCTTCCTGTGGTTCGCCTTAAAATTAAGAAGTTTAAGCGCCGCGCGTATTCCTATTCCCTCATTTGAGCCGTCTATGGGATTGGGAATAATACCGCCGGGTTTTGAGGGCTCGCCAAATGGCTTTACGAACAGCCTCCAGAGAGGGGAATACAGGATATTGCTGTCACGCAGCGCGTTCAAATCGGTTATTATCAGCCCGACACCCGCCTCCTTCATAACCTGAAACTGCGGGGACGGCAGGCTGCCGTAAAGATTATTAATCCCGTCCGTTATGACAATTGTCCGGATTTCCGGGTTCTCTTTTTTCTTCATTGCCAGGGTTTCGCTGAATTCAACGGAAAGCAGCCTGTGTTTTTCGGGGACAGCGCCCTGAAAGGAATTAATAAGGAACATGTCGGCAACAATGTATTCTTTTGCGGCGGCTATCAGTTTAAAGACTTCGTCATATACCGTCTGCTTTATATGGCGCTCCCCATTTGCGTCCCGATAGGTAATGTCGCCTAAAAATCTTATCTTATCCTCCGGAATATCAAAAACCGGCGATTCGATATTTACGCCCTCCGGAAGCGGTTTTAAGCTGTGATAGGCGGCCTGCCACGCCAAAAATACCGCCGCAACAACCGCGGCTGTAATAAAAATCCCCGCACCAAGGTGCGGGGTATTTTTGTTCCGATAAGTTTGCGCCTTGCGCATTGATCCCGATATGCTCATCCCCGGGCCAAGGCCCGGGGTATTAGCAACAGCGGAATAAAAA
>DSBP01000352.1 GCA_011049465.1 bacterium
CCCGGGGTCCCGTAATCGCCCTTTGCGAATATACAGGTTGAAACCAGCAGTATCACCGATACCGCACCAATCAGCCTCTTCATATCTTCCTCCTAATATATGTTAGACGTTTCATAAAAACACTTTGTTTGCCGTTATTTTGCCACGGCTATCTTTCTTATCATCTTTTGTTTTGCCCCGTTTACAACAGCCTCAACAACGCATATATAACCGCCATTGCCCACGACAATGCCCCTGTCATTTCTTCCGTCCCATTCAAATATATTGACAACGTTTGGAACAGCTCCCTCTTCACCGCGCCTGAAATCACGCGTAAGCACAAGGTCCCCAAAAAGGGTGTATATTTTTATCGAGACATCCGTATCCTCTGTAAGAAGATATGATATATATGTAGGCTGCTCTCCTGCCCTGAACGGATTTGGATAGTTGGATACCACACCTGCCGAAGGCTCAGAAAGCGATATGCTCACATCCGCCTCTGCCATCTCCGTCTGATTCCCGTAGTAAACCGCCCTTATAACGCAGGTTTCATTAATGTAGCTGCCTGTGAACGGGGCAACTGCTATGCCCTGTCCGTCTGTATAAGCTGTAAATGTGTTGAGCCCGTTAAAATAAACAGACTCATTGTCAGAGACTTTGGAACCCGGGTCAAGAAATACGCCTGATATTACCTCAAAAAACACAGGCTCGCCTATTACAGGGTTTTCACCCGCGTCAACCACCCGCGCGGTCATGTTTGATATATTTCCCGCCCGGATATTTGGTGGCTCCGCAGTCAGCGTAAATGCTGATATGGAATTCGCGTTTGCCGAGACGTGTATAACGGGCGAATACCTTGTCGCGAGAACCGAGTCAGGGTCGCTCACCCTTATCCTTATTGACCGGGCGCCTGTATAGCTCTGGTTTATTGTCGTGAATACACCATTTGAGACGTTTCCGTTTTGTATGGCAAGGGTTCCGCCCGCCAATGTATTAAGATCAGACGCGAGCACAGCGTCAAACTGGAAAAGGTTATTCGCTCCGAACACAGGGCTGTTCGAAACCGTATCTATAACATTTAAAGTAAGCGCGAATGTGTCAGGATAAGCCACGGCTGTAGTCGAATTTGTGCCGTCGCCGTAATAAACCCCGTTTACTATTAACTGGTAATCAAGCTGGCCTCCCAAAACCACATACACCTGAACAGGCGTCTCGTAAGTCCTCTGGAGATTTCCCGGATTTATGTCCTGAACCTCCATGTTGACGTATTGAGACGCGTTCACAACGAACCTTGCCGTGGTTGTTATCTTTCCGGGGTCGCCCCCGCTTCCGAGGTCCCCCACAAAAGGGTCCCCCACGCGCGGGAATGACGGGTCCGGAGCGGTTGACTGAAGCCTGATGGTATTTGTCGGCGAATTGACAAAATTACCAAAGATATCCGATGCCTGCACAGTAACCGGGAAATAGACCCCTGATACCTGCGTTGACGCCAGCCCTGTCACTCCGTTATACCACAAAGAACCGCCCGAGCTCGTCCTTCCTGAGCCGTTTGCCGCATAAAGCCCGGGTATGAGTATCTGCAGTCCGTAGGGGTCTCCTGCAAGCGTGGTGAATGTGTTTGTTGTAAAATCCGTTATCTCAGGGTTGTTCATTGTGGCGCTCACCCAGTTTCCTGTCTGCGCCGTGTGAAACCTGACCAGGATGTTTTCCTGGCCGGTTACAGTGCTTATTGCAGCCGGCGTCACGGGCGTGGCGTAAGCGTCGCTCGTTGTGACTATTACTGTCTGGCCGGCGAGGTCAGGCGTTGCTGTCACGTTTCCGTAAGAATCGCAGGCATAAATAATAAAATCATATCCTGCGGGCGTATGAGACTCGTCATTGACAACAGCTCCGGCCGGCCAGAAAGGCGCTCCCGAATACATCGGAAAATTAACCGGCGTTGTTCCCGTAAACACACCGTTGTTCCTGGACATTCCGCCCGGTTCAACCACAAGCAGCCTTTTAAATTCATTTGAGATGGTCTGAATATCCGTATCGCATGTCCCTGTTATTCCCGCGTATGACGCCGTTATCCTTACTGTTGTCTCGGGCGCCTTAAAGAGCCTTACTGACGCCACTGCTTCGCCGTTGTTAAGAGTGTACTGGAGCGGGAACATTGTATTTGAGCCTGTACTGGCCGAGAGTTCGGCCGTTGAATTAAACGGCAGCCCTCCGTTTCGGTTGTCACAGACATTCTGAAACGCGTCAAGCGCCTGTATTGTAATATTGAACGGAACTCCCGCAACCTGTTCTCCCGGCGGCACAAGAATTCCAAAGTGAGTGTGAGTTGTATGCCTCATGCTGATAGGAGGCGTCGTGTTGTTGGCAAGCGGGCTGCCCGGCTCAGCTGTTATTGTCTGAAAACCGTTGTCACCCACTGTCCGCAGCACCATGCCGCTCGGCGTGTAAAAAGCGCCTGCTGTTATTGTAACGTAAACATTGTTTGTCGCGAGTGTCAGTCCGTCAACAGACGCTATGGGGTCGGTTGACGTAAGGCGCGCGTGTCTTTCGGGCAGTGTAAAGACCTGATTATAATTGTCATCCAGATACAAAACCCTGAGGCTGAAACCTATTCCCGCCTCATTTGTCTTTGGCGAGCCCTCGTATCCCCTGTATCCCGGTATTCCGACATGCGCCAGCCCGGGCCTGTGAATCATGCCGTCAGCAATCACAAGCACGCTTGATACGGCGCCCGGCCACAGATTAAATGAATTTGACTGCTGTTCTGTATTGCCGAATTTCGCTTTCAGCGTAACCATTCCGCCTGTCCCCGGTATGGTTGATGACGCCCTGTAAAGAGTCACATTCATGACACATACGCCGGCTGTAAATGTGACCGACTGCGTGGGGCTTATTGTGTATTCAGAATCACTGTAATTGTTGGACGAGCGGAGTTCCACTGTCCCGTTAAACCCGGTCGCGACAACACCTATTCCGGAATACGCGGTTATTGAAACTGCAAAGGCCTCACCCGCAACCTGGTCGGGTATCTGCGCGCCCGCGGGCGTGAGTATTGTAAAATCAATAATATTGAATATGTTGATTGTGGGCGAGTCATCAGGAGTTATGCCTCCGCTTGACGTGTTGGAGGCTGTAATAAAGAAAGAGGAGCTCTCATTGTTATATTGGACAACCATAATGGTTGTCCCTGCCACAAGAAAACCCTGAACAGGCGGCGTTACAAGCGCCTGCCCGACCCTTGACGCAAGGGAATTTGTCGGGTCATTTGTCGTTAAACTGATTGTGTGTGTTGAGCCTGTTCCTGCTGTTATAACATTATACCAGGCATCAACAGCGTTGACAGTCACATAAAAAGGCGAGTTTGCGCTCTGGCCCGTCGGAACCCCGTGTTCTCCGTCAGCTGTTCCGGGCCTTGCGTCCATTCCCGGAGGCAGAACCTGCATCCTGTTCAGCGCGCCATGGTTAATGACAATATTGCCCGAGATTCCGTGTATGCCTGTTGGCGCGTCAATTGTGTCGTCTTCAACAGTTGTCACAAAGAGCCTTGCTGATGCCGCGGCTCTTCTGAAGCTCATGGAGAGCGTCCTCTGTCCGTTGTCTGAGGCTGTGAATGTAACGTGCCACCTGTGGCCCACAAGCTGGGAATTTCCGCTTGTTATGTTTATTGTGGACTCAAACGGAAGCGTCCAGTCAGTATCGGGTGATGTTATCCATACAGAGCCTGTCCAGCTTGTCACAAGGTTGCCGTACTGGTCACGCGCCCTGATGACCGGCGACGCGCTGCCTCCGGCTGTCTGGGGCGAGCTTAAATTCGCTATCTCAAAATATGATATGGAAGATGCCTGGACAACCACTGATGTGGTTCCGTTTGTAATGCCGGTGGTGTCAAGGTC
>DSBP01000184.1 GCA_011049465.1 bacterium
GTCATCCGGAGACTCGTGAATATACGCGATTAGGCTTGCGCGGGTTTTAGGGCGTCTTGAGCGCTGATGTGCTTTGATGTTTGGGATGAAGTTGAATAGCGAGCAACACAGACGCGCCCTGAGTTCTCGACGAAATTTTCCACTGCCCGCCCCGTCCTGCGATGGTGGTTTTGGTGCAATGGTTTTTTAGCAGCCTGCAAAAAAAACAGAAAAATTATTCGTAGAGACGGGCCTTGCTTGCCTGCCGAAATCTCAATGAAGGCAGGTGCCCGTCTAAGCGTCTTGTCTTTCGGGGTGTATTAATTTGCAAATTGCAAATTCCAAATTGTAAATTGCCTTACTTGAGGTGGGCCGGGGCAGGCAGCGGAGAAATTTCGCCGATTTACATCGGCGGGGAGCCCGTTCATCCGGAGACTTGTGAATATGCGCGATTAGGCTTGCGCAGGTTTTAGTGCGGCGACTCTTATGGAGGGCATGGGTGTTTGGGATGGCGTTGAATAGCGCGCAACACAGACGCGCCCTGAGTTCTCGACGAAATTTTCCGCTCCCCGCCCCGTCCTGCGATAGTATACGTTAGGGCGATACTTATTTAGCAACCTGCAAAAAACAAGGATAGAATAACGTGAGGCTTATTAGTGTTTGTCTGGTTTGATGTGGGCGCGGACTTCAGTCCGCGGTATTAGAAAGCTGTATTTGAAAGGCGCGCGAACTGAAGTTCGCGGCTACAAGCACGGCAGCAAAGATGGGGAGAAGAGTGCGTGTTGGGGCAAAGGTTGTTTTGTGTCCGCACTAACTTGAAAATTACAAATTCCAAATTGTAAATTGCCTTCACTTGCAGTTTTTGATGAAATTTTCAGATGTTAGCAATTTTTTAAAAGTGTCCACTTTTAATTCGTAGATGACATGATGAAATTTTCAGATTGACATTTCGTGTTAAACGTGTAAAATGCCCGTATAACAGATAAAACACCCGGAGGATGATGATTATATGGATGCTTTTTTCAGAGACAGGCGGGGTTTTAGACGAATAGCAAGAAAGCTTGGCGCTGAGTTCAAGTTAATGGATGACCATCCTGATTCTTCCGGAGAAATATACCAACCTTCCGAAATAATAAATATTTCAAGGGGCGGCGTCTGCCTTGGTGTCAAAAAACTCATTGAAAAAGGAAAGGTTATGAGGCTGAACCTTCCTCCTGAAAACGGATTTGGAGGCATTAATACTTTCTGTGAGGTTGCGTGGTGCAGGAAAGAGGCGGGAGAATATAAGGCGGGCGTAAGTTTTATGTCGCTGGACGATGAAGAATGCGGCAAAATCGAGGAGCTGGAAAAGAGTTATAATTAGCAGGGGACCAAGCTGAGGTTTCAAATATCCCATTATTAAAACAATTCTTTCTTCAAAGTAATGTAAACCCATGCTATAATAGGTGCGTCAAATATTTAGTCAGTTTGACAAAACGGCCCCAAAGGGGCGGAGGTGAAAGATGAAAAAGACAAGCGTGATTTTGGCAGCGGTTCTGACAGCATTTCTTGCTTCATCCTGCGTCTATGTGGTAAAACCGGACGCGAAATACACGGAAACATATGAGTATAAGCACAGGTATGAGGATTTTGGATACGCGCCGCTCGCGGGCCCGGTTTATAATTACTCGTACAGCTACAATTACACGACAGCGCCCGCGCCTGAGCCGGCGCCTGTTGCGGTCTCCAACACAACCATAATTGTCCTTAATGTTGTCAATAACACGCATATCTTCTATCGGGGAGGCAAAGAGATAGCGCGCTGGGTTTTTGAGCGGAACGGGGCAATAAAGAAGACAGGCGCAAGTTTAAGCGGAAAAGTACACAAGTTTTATCCCTCGGGAAAAATAAAGGCCGAGTTTTATTACTCCAACAATTCAAGGCAGGGCGCGGCCAAATTTTTGTATGAAACAGGCGAGGTGCTTGAGACCGTTTCCTACTATAACGGCATGCGGCATGGAAACTATAATAGGTTTTATCCCAACGGAAGGCCCATGGAGCGGGGCGTATACAGGAACAATGAAATATACGGGACAATAACAAGGTATTTTGACGACGGAGCAGAGGCGGTAAGGCTGCAAATCAAGGATGGCAAAGAGGTTATAGTACATAAGAGCCCAAGATTTGAAAAAGAGGAGATGGCATCGAAAACTGCGCCTGTTGCCGCGGCAACACCGCAGGTTTTAATAAAGGTGATTGAAATGGGGCCGGAACACAGGCCGGGTTCTGTGCGGCCCGCGGGTTACGGAACGACAGGCGCGGCTTCAAAAGCAACCCCCGTGTACACGCCTGATACACGCGGGTTTAGACCCGGAGAGGAGCGGCCTGCGGAAACTCCGCGAACAGTGCCTGCCGGGCAAAAGAAAAGCATGGAGCAGGACAAGCCCGGGCTCGGCCTTGGAGGCGGGCTTGGTGTTGACAGGGATAAGCAGGCAGAGATGAAAGAGGAACAGAAGGGCGCCGAAGAGAAAGTTTTGCCTTCTCAGGCGGCTAAGGGGACGCCGGCAGTAAAGCAGACAGCCGCGCAGAAAAAAGCCGCTGCAGCAAAGGCAGCGAAGGACGCAAAAGCAAAGCAGGCAAAAAAAGGCACGGATGAAGAAGATGGTGAAGACGGGGAAGAGGAAGAGAATGAGGACGAAAAGAAGGCAGCCTCTCCAAAGCCGGCGCTTGGCACAGGAAATGAAAAGGGCAAAAGCACTGACGCCAAAAACAATAAAAACAAAAGGTAAAATGATGAAACAGACTGTTTTGTTGCTGTTTTTTTTTGTGTTGTGCCTGCAGGGATGCGCGGGTGTTGACAAAAGCAGGCCCGCGGCCGGGCCCGACAGGTTTTACTCGGACATCGGTGCGCTTGTTGTTATCAGCGGCGCAGCAGCCGGCGCGTACGCGGGCGCAACAATCGCGGATGAAGGCGGAGCTGCGGGGCTATTTTCAGGCGTGATAGGAGGGTTGGCCGGAGCCGCTGCTGCGGCAGGAATATACTGGCTGTTTGTGAGTGCGTTCAGCGGTGACAAGGCTGAACAGCCGCAGGTTGAGTATGATGAAGGAATCTTGATGCCGGCAGGAGGGGAGAAACTGAAAGGTGAAAAGTGAAAGAAAGACAGTAATTGGTAATTTGTAGTTAGTAGTTAGTGAAACAACATGAAACATGAAACTTTCCATCCTTCCAACCTGAAACTTGACTTTCTATCCGCTCCTTACCGCCCTGTAAAGCGCGAAGGGGAAGAGGGAGATTATAATGAGTATCGCTTTTATGCCTCCCTCATCAAGGTGCTGTATTAAAAGCAGGAAAATGCCAAGGGTTACTATTCTGCCCATGGCTATGGGGATGTCTCTTGCCACTATGTATTCCATTTTTCTCTCCGCGTTTGCCTCGAGGCCCATGAGGTCGGCGGCGTGCGCGGAAAAGGGGATTTTCAGGAAGTTGTCGGCTGCTGCCGTTAAAACACCGTATATGACAAGCGCGGCGAGGTCCATTTTGTGAAAAATCAGGATAAGCGTGGGGATGACATAGAGGATGCCGCCCGTTAAAATAAAACCGCTTCTTGTTGCGGGTTTTGAGAGCCTGCCGAGGATGTGCGATGTTGTTATCGCGACTATGGCGGTTATAAAAACAAACTTGCCCATTGTAAACTCGCTTCCTGTTGTCTTAAAAACAAGGAGCGCTATAAGAAACATGGTTATTGAATCCTTGCCCGAGAGAAAAAGATAGGCTATGAGCGTCCTCCGCCATTTTTTGTCCTTTGTAAAAATCAGGTCCTTGATTTTATACGGCCGTTTAATCGGCGCGGATTTGAGCGGGCTCGCGAAAATTATGCACGCGGTGTAGAGAAGGA
>DSBP01000186.1 GCA_011049465.1 bacterium
AAAAATACGCGGATAAACGGCTAAAACCGGTTAAAACCAGCAACGGGAATTTGCGCCGCCGCAAAAAAAACAAAAAAAAAGCGATACTTAGACGCATTTAAATATGAAGTTGCGGAACCGCTGCTCCGCATACGATGCCCTTGACTCCCTCACATTTTTCTGTATAATCTCCTTAATAAAATATCCGGGCTTAGAACCCGCGGATGAACAATTACGGAATAAAAAGGGAGGCGGATTATGTCAGAACGCTACAGGCACGTTGAGGGCAAAATTTACTTTGATACAAAAGACAAGGTCCTGGTTCAGAACATGGGCAACAGGTTTGTTTACCTCAGGCACGACAGGCGCAAAAGAAGCGCAGGCACAGGCTCGGGAAAACGCGCCGAAGACAGCATAAAACAGAACATGATAAAGGTTTCGGGCAATCTCTTTTTTGACAGGACATTAAAACAGCTCTACAGGATTATAGGCGGAAAACCGGTCCTCTACACAAAGGACCGCAGGAAATCGGCTAAAAACGTGAGCCGGGAAAGGCGCAAACCCGGAAGTTAACGACTAATCCCCCATCAGCGGGATATTAAATGTCTCAACCGTTGATATTTTAATTTTTACCGGATCGGATTTTTGTTCATTATCAAACTCATCTGTAATGGAGATGACCGCCCTGTATTCGCCCTCATCAAGCACCATTCCGTCCGGCTTCAATCCGTCCCATATGAGCCTCTCGTCAGGCTGTCCTGACCCCTGCCATGTCTTTACAGTTTTTCCGGCCGAATCGGTTATGTCAACCTTCCACTTATAAACGGCATATTTGGCCTTTGCGTTTATTCTCAAGTATATCCTTCTGTTTCCTCCGAGAGGCGAAAAAGTGTCCGGCTCCGCAGCAAGCGAAAGCGCGTATCCGCCGAACCTGTATGACAGCGCGAATTTATGCGACAGCGCAAGCTCGTTATAAACCGCGCCGTAATCGAACCCTATGTCTTTATAGCTTATGCCCGCGCCGGCAGCAAGCTCCCCTGTTGTATTGGCTCCGGCGCGTATGGCCGCGATACCGGCTATCTTATATTCAAGCCCTCCGTAAACAAGCGGCGCCGCGTCAATAAAATACTTCTCGGCGTCAAGCGCTATGATAAGAGTGTTGTCAAAGAGCTTCAGCCCCGCTCCTGCCCTCAGCGAGCTGACAAATTTTTCCGCCCCATAGTCATACTTGACCTCAAGCGGGGCCATATTCCTGAAAGAAAGCCCCACAGTTAAGAAATCATTTATATCAAGGGCCGCTCCGGCGTCCGCGTTAAAACCGCTGAAAAATCCGGACCCCATTAACTTTACAATTCCCTTTACCGCGATTCCCGCGTTGAGCCTGCCCGCAACCTGCCTTCCGTATGCGGCCATTACAAAAATATCCCTGAAGTCAGAAGCCTCGCCAAGCCCGGTTCCTGTTTCGTTCACGCGTTCATAAACACCGTAATTCATCATGCCTGCGGCCAGCCCTATACCGCCCGCAGCCCCGAGAGGCGTAACAAAAGCAGCATAATCAAAATTGGCCCCCTCGTAAAAGGTCTCAACAGAAAGGTATATTTCGTTTCTGGAAATGGACTCAAGAAGCGCGGGATTCCAGAAAAGCGCGGTGGCATCATTGCATACCGCGGAACCCGCCTCTCCCATTGACACGGCTCTTATTCCGATGCCTTTGTTCAATATCTCAAAGGGTATCCCTCCCGGCCCCGCCAAAAGCACCGCAGCCAGGGATAAAACAAGGATTAAAACCGCTGTTTTCTTCATTTCAAACACCCTCTTATTTTGTTGTGCCTTCTTTTTATTTCACGTCGGGAAGGCTCTCTAATCCCTTATCAATAGAACTCTGCGGCAGCGCCACATCCTTAATCAGGCCGCTGTTATACGCGTCATACGCAGCAAGGTCAAAGTGCCCGTGCCCAGAGAGATTAAATAATATGACCCTTTTTTCTCCCTTTTCTTTGGCGTCCAGCGCCTCAGCAACAGCCGCCTGTATGGCGTGCGCGCTTTCAGGCGCGGGCAGAATGCCTTCTGTCCTCGCGAAAAGAACCGCGCTGTCAAAACAGGGTTTCTGGTCAAATGCCGCCGCCTCTATTATCTTATTGACAAGCAGCAGGCTTATAAGCGGGGACGCGCCGTGATATCGCAGCCCGCCCGCGTGTATTCCCGTCGGAATAAATTTATGGCCGAGCGTGTACATCATTGTAATAGGCGCCATCTCGCCCGTGTCTCCAAAATCATAAGTGTATTTTCCTTTTGTCAGCGTGGGGCAGGCAGAAGGCTCCGCAGCCAGAATTTTCAGCCTGCTTTTTCCTCCCTTTATTTTATCCCGCACATAAGGCAGGGCAAGCCCCGCGAAATTCGAGCCGCCGCCGTGGCAGCCTATGACAACATCAGGATATTCTCCGGCCATCTCCATCTGTTTTTGCGCCTCGAGCCCTATGATGGTCTGATGCATGCACACATGATTTAAGACCGAACCAAGGCTGTAATTTGTGTCCGGGTTTTTAGCGGCCACCTCAACAGCTTCTGATATCGCTATCCCAAGCGAGCCCGGGGAATCCGGGTTTTCCGCGAGTATTTTTCTTCCCACGTCCGTCAGGTTGGATGGCGAGGCGTGAACTTTCGCGCCCCATGTGTTTATCATGAATTTTCTGTAAGGCTTCTGGTCATAGCTGACCCTTACCATAAAAACCTCAATATCAACATCAAGCAGCGCGCCCGCGAGCGCAAGGGCGGATCCCCACTGGCCCGCCCCTGTCTCTGTTGATATTTTGTTTATTCCCGCCTTTTTATTGTAATACGCCTGCGCAATGGCTGTATTCGGCTTATGGCTTCCTGCCGGAGAGACACCCTCATACTTATAATAAATATGCGCGGGTGTATCAAGCGCCTTTTCAAGGTTATGCGCCCTGAAAAGAGGCGACGGCCTCCACAGCTTATAGATATCAATAATCTCTCCCGGAATATCAACCCATGTATTCGGCGAAAACTCCTGCATTATCAGTTCCATCGGAAAAATAACCGCAAGCTCATCAGGCGTAATAGGCTTCATTGTTGCCGGGCTTATATACGGCGGAAAAGGCGCCGGCAAATCCGGCAGAATGTTATACCAGGCTGCTGGTATGTCCTTTTCCTGAAGAAGATACTTCCTTGTCTTTGTGCTGTCGCCCATAACAACCTCCTGTTAAATGTAAGATTTCAGTAAATATAACATTTTTGACCTGCTTAGTCCACAAATAATTGTTTGACAAAATAACTAATTCCTATATAATTTATCAGGGTGTTGGCCGGAACCAATAATATTAAGGGCCGGCAAATAATTGCCGGAGTGGTGAAATGGCAGACACAGGGGACTCAAAATCCCCCGCTGGCAACAGCATACCGGTTCAAGTCCGGTCTCCGGCACCATTAAATAAAAAACGAAAAGGTGAAAAATGAAGAGAGAAATAAGAGAAACAAGAAAACATCCCCGCTATACAAAAATATTAAACATTGACTGCAAGGCCCTTCGCTTTCCCGATGATATAATGGGAGAAAAATCAAAAATCAAAGAAGGCGGAACATTCAGGGCAACTACAATAAACGTGAGCCAAACAGGCGTTCTCATTAACTGCGATTTCATACTTCCCGAGCGGACAACCATAGAAATCACGGTTTCAGACCCCGCAATAACGAAAAAACCAATCACATTGAAGACGAGGATAGCCTGGACAAAAAGAAACGCATATAAAATCTTCGGCAGGTACGCGGCAGGCCTCCACATAGAAGAGGGAAACAAGGGCGACATTGATATGCTTGTCGAGCACTTTAACTAAAACACTCATGCAGTCCATAAA
>DSBP01000181.1 GCA_011049465.1 bacterium
AATTTGCAAGTTAGAACAAATACCGGAAGACAAAACGCTTTGGGCGATTCGTGAATCGCCCCTACGAAAACAACACATCGATATTTAATCCTTGTTTTTTGCAGGCTGCTAAACAAGTATTGCCGTAACGTGCAACCATCGCAGGACGGGGCTGGTAGCGGAAAGTTTCGTCGAGAACTCAGGGCGCGTCTGTGTTGCGCGCTATTCAACGCCATCCCAAACACCTGTGCCCTGCATAAGAATTTCCGCCCTAAAACCTGCGCAAGCCTAATCGCGGCCATTCACGAGTCTCCGTCTGACCGGGCTCACCGCCGATGTAAATCGGCGAAATTTCTCCGCTGCCTGCCCCGGCCCACCTCAAGTGAGGCAATTGAAAACTGAAAATTGAAAGTTTAAAGTTAGTACAACACCCAAAAGACAAGACGCTGGAGTTACCGGGAAGGATGCAAAATTGAAATTATGCCTTTTTTTTCATTCTTCTGACAAACAAAACCACCCAAACCATAACCGCGGCCAAAAAAAGCAAAAATCCCGGCAGCAGCATCCTCTCCCTGTATTCAAAAATTATCACGCTCTCCCCTGCTTTTACATGCACGCCGCACAACGCGTGGTTTACCCTTAAAACCTCTGCGTCGAGCCCGTTTACCGAAGCTCTCCATCCAGGAAAAAACCCTTCGGCAAAGACAACTATGCCTGGCGCGTCCGCTGACGCGTTGATAACCGCCCTTCCGGGTTTATATTCCTTTATCACGGCGCTGCCCCGCGCCTCAGCCTCTGTTGTCAGCGAGGCAGTCCCGCCTGTTACAACGGGCACAAGCGGGTTAAAATCAGGCGCAACTGAAGCAGAAACGGAATTTTTCGCCCCTGCCCTTATTATGTTTCCCGTGAAATAGGCCCGCCCCAGGGCCTGCGTATCCATATATATCTTCCTGCCGGGTTCTTCGTATATCTTTTCAAAACCCGGAAGCGAGACATCCATCGGGAAAGCATAGGTTTTTACGTTAAACGCCCTGTTTATGTTCAGGTTGTTAAAAGCGCCGTTATTCATGAGCTCGGTAAAATGTTTCGGCTGGAGGCCGTGGACGCCGTTTAATGTGTCAAAGTTCCCGTAGACTCCCCTGTTGGGCCCCAGCAGCATATTAAAATCAGCTGTCCTGCCGCCCGGCGCGCGGCTCTTTATCGCGGCCACCGCAGGGTCAGCCTTAAAGACGTGCTGCTTGTATTCATCAATCCTGATAAACTGCGAGTTTACCCTGTTTACATCAAGAAAGTTTATGAATATGAGGAGCGCCGCAAACCCGAACACGCCGAGCTTTTTCCTGCTGAAAAGAAAAAACGCGGCGCAGAAGGCTCCGGCAACTCCGAAGAACACAAAAAAATCAGCAGAGGCGTTTTTTGTTATCTGCGGTATGAGCCCGCTTGATATAGCGGTTTTTTTAATTGACGAATAAAGCTGAGGCAGCAATGATCCGTATGAAAGCCCCGCTATTGCCGTGATAAAGAGAAGCGAGCCTATGAATATGTAAAAACCGCGCCCCCTCTTCGCCGCAGCCTCCCTGTCCTTTATGACAGAGTCAAGCGAGAGCGCCGCAAGGACAGCGATGAAGAAGGAAAATAGGTAGAGAAAACGCGAAGGGTTCCTGAACTGGTTGAATACGGGTATATGGTAGAAGATTTTGTAGAGAGGCGTAAAGCCGCCCCATGCAAGCGCCAGAAAAATCCCGGATGCCGCTAGATAAAAGATAACCTCTTTTTTTCTGGTTTTAAACGGAATGAAGAAGAGGAGCAGAAACGGAAGAATGCCCATGTAATAACTGGTAAGGTTAAAGGGCATTCCGCCGAAATATGTGCCGCCTTTAAGGCCGAAAAAATGGGGCAGGACAAAAGCGATGGACTCAGCCGGTAGTATTGACCACGACACAAAATCAGCGTATGAAAAATCCCCTCTCCACGAATGGTCCTTGTAATCAAGAGAAGGGAAAAACTGTGGGCCGCTGAAAAAAAGAATAAACAGCGTCGCCGCCGCAATAAACAGCACGGGTTTCAGGCGCTGCGCTTTCATCTCTCCGCTTGTGAATATGATGAAGAGGGCGTATGCTGCCGCTCCCATATAAGTATAGGCCATTATCTGCATTCCTGTGGCAAGCACCTGCAGCCCCAGAATAAGCGCGGCGTTTAAAGCGTGAAACGCGCTCCTGTCCCTGGCTGCCCTGTCGGTAAAATAAAAAACAAACGGTATGAGGGCTCCTGCCTTTATGTTGTTCCAGTGCCCCACGAATATGTAGGTTATTATATAACCGCTCAACATGAGCGTAAAAGCGCCGAAGAGCGAGGCTTCCGCAGACGCGCCCCTGCGCCTTAAAAATAAAAAGGTTCCTGCCGCGGCCGCGAGCATGTGTATGAATATATCAGGAATATAAATCAGGTTTTCAGGCACGCGAAGGAGCATGAAGAGAAGTTCTGTGGGATAGAAGAAAATAAGGCTCGAGGACGACAGCAGCGGCATTCCCGCGAATATATTCGGAATCCAGAGGGGCAGTTCCCCTGACATAAAGAGGTTTTTGGCGTATATCCACAACGGCAGGTAAATATTGACAGCGTCAGAACCGTAGAGTATGCTGCCCGGCGCAAAACCTTTTCCGAACATTGAGATGAATATCGCGCCAAATCCGGCAGCGGCTATCAGCAGCTGTTTTTTAACGGACATTTTTAAACCAGGAGATGGTTTTTACAAGGCCTTCCTCAAGTTTTACGGCAGGCTTCCAGTTCAGCAGTTTTTTTGCCTTTCTGATATCCGGCCTTCTGCGTGCCGGGTCGTCCTGCGGCAGGGGCCTGTAAACTATCCCTGATTTTGACCCGGTGAGCTTCTTTATTATGTGCGCCGCTTCCTTAACCGTAAATTCATCAGGATTCCCGATATTTATCACCTCGCCTGCCGTTTTCCCGGACTTCATCGCCAGCATCAGCCCCGCTACCTGGTCCGACACATAGCAAAAACTCCTCGTCTGGTTCCCGCTGCCGTATATTGTTACGGGCCTGCCGGCCAGGCACTGGTTTATAAAATTTGATATGACCCTGCCGTCATCCTTTTGCAGGCGCGGGCCATAGGTGTTGAATATGCGTATTATTACGGCCGAAAGCCCGTGCTTGCGCACGTATTCCATCGTAAGCGCCTCTCCAAACCGCTTTGCCTCGTCATAACAGCTGCGTATGCCCACAGGGTTGACATTGCCCCAGTAATCCTCTCGCTGAGGGTGGACAAGCGGGTCGCCGTATGCCTCTGATGTGGAAGTTATGAGAAACCGCGCCCTCTTTTGCCTGGCGAGTTCAAGAATGTTGTAGGTACCGAGGGAGTTGGTCATCAAAGTGTGTATGGAATGCTTCTGGTAATAGGGCGGAGACGCGTAAGAGGCGAGATGATATACAAAATCGATTTTTCCGGGTATTTTGAACGGCCTGATAATGTCCCGCTTAATAAAAACAAAATATGGATTGTTGATGATGTTTTTAAGGTTTGCTTTCCTTCCTGACCCGAGGTTGTCCACGCATATAACACGGTTCTTTTCCTGAATAAGCTTTTCACAAAGATGAGACCCGATAAATCCCGCGCCGCCTGTTACAAGGACTCTTTTCATGTCTTCTCCCGCAGTTAAATTTAGGATATTTTAGTATAAACAGGGTAAAAAGTCAAATTATTGGAAGTCCCAGAAACCGCAATAGGAACAATTGAAAAGGCCGTTTAATCCATGTATAATAACGTTATCAACGCGTTAAATACATTCACCCAACGGGTGAGAAGGAGAAAACGGCCCATGAATAGTAT
>DSBP01000012.1 GCA_011049465.1 bacterium
ACCCCGTGATGAACTTAAGGGACCTCGGCGCTGACCCCGTGCCCGTGTCAGTCGCGGGAAATGACGCCTACTCGGAGATTCTTGTTGATATGCTGCGCTCAAAAGGTATTGACAGCGCGAATATAATTAAGAGCAAATGTTACAGGGTGCCTGTCAAGACCCGCGTCATGGCGGGCAGCGTTCATACCGTAAAACAGCAGGTGGTGCGTATTGACAGGTACGGGAGCAATCCGCCGGGAAAAGAGGCTGAAAGCGAGCTGATAGGCCGCCTTCTGGATTTGTGCGGAAGCAAAGGAACGCTTCTTGTCTCGGATTACGGCGGCGGGATAATAACCGACAGGGTGATAAGGGCGGTAAATGAAGCGGCGAAAAAAGGCGTGAAAGTGATAGTTGACTCGCGCTACGCGCTCAAAAAATTCAGGCACATAGCCACGGCAACGCCGAACGAGACCGAGGCCGGGCCGCTCGTGGGCATGGAAGAATACGGGGAAGAGGACGCGGCAAAAATGGCGCGCCTTCTCGCGTCAGCGGTAAAATCGAAAGGGATGATAATAACCCGCGGCAGCAGGGGAATGGTTGTCCTTGAAAAAAAGCAAATCAGGAGGATTCCGGCCTTTGGAGGCGATGAAATAGTGGATGTCTCCGGCGCAGGGGACACGGTATCCTCGATTGTGGCGGCCGCTTTGAGCTGCGGAGCCTCGCTTTATGACGCGGCGTTTCTCGCGAACATAGGCGGCGGAATTGTGGTTATGAAGCGCGGAGCCGCCACTGTAACGGCAAAAGAGCTTAAAAAGGCGCTTAACAATGGCAAAGCTTAAATCAAGGGCCGCGCTGAAAAAGATTATAAAGAGTCTTAAGAAAAAGGGGAAAAAGGTTGTATTTGCCAACGGCTGTTTTGACATACTGCATGTGGGGCACATACGTTTTCTGCGCTCCGCGAGGTCAAAGGGAGACGTCCTTGTATTGGGGCTGAACTCCGATTCTTCGGTCAGAAAAATAAAGGGAAAGGGACGGCCGCTTGTGAATGAGCGGGAGCGCGCAGAGATGCTGTCCGGTTTTGAATTCATCGATTATATCCTGATTTTCGGCGAGCCGACCGTTGACAGGACGCTCCTTGAGCTGAGGCCGGATTTTCACGCCAAAGGCACGGATTATACGGTAAAGACCGTGCCTGAGAGGGAGATGACAGCCAAGCTCGGCATAAAGACGGTAATAGCGGGTGATAAAAAAAACCACGCGACCACCGATATTATCAGGAAAATAATACAGAAGAACAGATGAAAAAATATCTTATATGCAGGACAGATTCCATAGGCGACCTTATGCTGGCTACGCCGCTTATAAAGGCTGTTAAGGAGTCGGCAAAAAAGGCCTATGTCGCGGTCCTGGCCGGCGCTGCAGCCGCCGAAATCCTGCGCGGCAACCCTGCGGTTGACGAGATTATCATATATGAAAAATCCAAAGAGGCCTCCCTGAGAAAAAAGATTGCGGAAGGCAGGTTTGACGGCGCGATAACAGCCTATCCGCGTTTCAGCATAGCTTCGCTGGTTTTTTTCTCGGGGGTTAAGGAGCGTTACGGAACGGCATACAGGTGGTACTCGCCGCTCTTTTTCAACAGGCCGGTAAAGATGCGGCGCAGCCGTTCGGAAAAACACGAGGCTGATTACAACCTTGAGCTGGGTTCTGCCATTACAGGCGAGGCCCGGGCTGAGAGGGTATATTATTATGTTGCCGAAGAAGAAAAGGCAGCGGCCGCCAGATACATCTCAAAGAAAGGGCTGCGCAGCGGGTTTATCATTATTCACCCCGGCAGCAGGGGATCTGCCTGGAACTTAAGCCCGGCCAAATACGGGGAATTGGCTGAAAGGGCTGCCCGCGAGGCAGGGCTTGATATTCTGATTACAGGCGGGCCCGCGGAAAAAGAGCTTGTGAACGCGGTTAAGGCAGCGGCCGGCAGCAAAGGAATTTATGCCATGGATGAAGATTTGAGCCTGCGTGAATTTGGGGCGGTGATTTCAGCGGCATCATGCCTGATAAGCTCAAGCACGGGCCCCATGCATATGGCGGCAGCTTTGGGAGTTAAAACTTTAAGTTTCTTCCCGCCGCGCAGCCTTCCGGCTATGAGCGCGAAAAGGTGGGGGCCGCTTGGGAACAAATCAGCAGTAATTGAGCCTCTGGAAACAGGGCTGTCAGGAGCGGCTGCCATGGATACAATAAGCATTGCGCACGTAACTGACAGGCTTTTGCTGCTGCTGAAGGGATGAAGATGAAAAAATTAATGGTGATAACTGCCTGTCTGTTTATGACGGCCTGCGCGTCAACCGGGAAAAAGCATTCGGTAATTGAGGTTGAGCGCAGTGAAGGCAAACTAAAAGAGGTCGCGGTTGAGCGGGTAAAAGACGAGGAGAAAGCCGCGCCAAAGGCCGCGACGCATAAGGTCTCGCAGGGCGAGAGCCTGTGGAAGATAGCGCGGGAAAGATTTGGAAGCGGCGCGCTCTGGCCGGCCATAGCCAAGGCAAACGCGGTAACAGAGCCGTATATAATAAGGCCCGGGCAAAAACTTGTTATCCCTGATGAGGTAGAGGCTGTTCTGGCTGTAAGGAAAAGAGAGGCTGTAAAGCCGTTTGAATACAGGAGCCTTGAAAACCGCGCCTATGCGCCGGGCGAAAAACTTAAATTTGCCGTGAGGTATTTCGGAGTTACGGCCGGGTTTGGCATACTTGAGGTAAAGGATATGGTAACCTACAGGGGAAGGATGGCGTATCACCTTGAGGCGACAGCGAGGACAGCTCCGTTTTTTGAGCGGTTTTACCGCGTAAAGGACGTAATAACATCATATATGGACGCGGAGGGGTTGTTCGCGTGGAAATACTCAAAGAACCTTGAGGAGGGAAGCTACAGGCATAAGAGCCACATGGAGTTTTTTCACAAAGAGGGCTATGCGTTAAAAAGCGACAACACCAGGTGTGTCATACCGCCTTTTGTCCAGGATATACTCTCGGAGTTCTATTACTTCAGGTCCGTATATAAGGGTGAGGACGAGATATTCATTGACGTGGCCTCTGATGAGTGCAAAACCTACCGGATTGTTGTCAAAAAAACAGGATATGAAAAGGTAAGGGTTGACGCGGGCGAGTTTGACTGCGTGATTATCCAGCCTTTTCTCCAGTACGAAGGTATCTTCAAACAGGCGGGAGATGTGTTAATATGGGTGACGAACGACGAGCGCATGATGCCCGTGCTGGTGAAGTCAAAGATTGCCATAGGGACGATTGACGCGGTGCTGGTTGAGGCGCGGGTGGTAAAGTAGCTTATGCGCGAGAGGAGGCAAAAATGACGGGAAGAAGAGCGAATGTAAGGGTTGAGGAGCGGGGAAAGGCGGATGTTGTCATATGCTCGGGCGGGTTTGACCATGAGACATATATGGCGCTGGAAGAAGCGGTTGAGGGCTTGCTGGCCTGTTCCCGTTTTAATATTGTTGTTGACCTGACGGAAATTTCTTACATGTGCAGCGGCGCGTGGGGGGTCTTCCTGAAGGTAATGAAGAGGATAAAGAGAGGGTCGGGGAAAATAGTCATTTCGGGGATGTCCGCGGAGGTAAAGGCAGTATATGACATGCTTGAGCTGTATGAATTTGTGGAATCATACGATAATATTGACAAGGCGGTTCAAAGTTTTTAAGCCCTGCCTGTTCTGCGATAGTGGTTTTGGGGTAAAGGTTGTTTAGCGGCCTGCAAAAAACACAGGTGTAAATATAAAATGGTTTTTCAGTGCTTTTGTACTAAATATGAAAATATCAAATATAAAATATAAAATTGCC
>DSBP01000222.1 GCA_011049465.1 bacterium
CCCCAATAGCAATCGCCCTTATCAGCCTTTTATTACTCATCCTTGCACCTCCTGCCTGTTATTTTGTTATCAGATGTTCTTTTCTTCCGAGCTGCAGTATGTGATATCTTCCCTTTTCGCCTTTTTTCCTTACTACAATATTTGAGCCGTCCCTTGACCATGCCATAAAAACAGCACTCTCCGCGTCAAACTTCGGGTCAAGAAGCGAAATGCTGGTGCCGGTCCTGTTCATCATCCATAAATTGGACCTGTATTGAAAAACAACCTTTGAGTTGTCCGGAGACACGCAAAGCAGCGGCCCTATGCCCGCGGCTGAAAAGAGCCCTGCTGCTCCGCCTGTCCTGGCGTTATAAAACCTGATTTCCCTTTCCTCCGTATCCCAGTCCATAACCGTGAAATACAGCCTTTCTCCGTCCCACGCCCATTGCGGCCCAAATCCATTCTGGCTGCCGGGCACCCTCTTTACCTTTCCTGCCTTTATGTCTTTGACGTATATGAAGTACTTTCCGCTTACCTTTTTTCTTTCCGCTTCCCGCCTGCTGTCCGGCGCTTTTATTTTTTTCAGTATATAATGGCGCACAGGATAAAACTCACCGTGAAATATCTCCGTTCCAATAACACGCGTCACGATTATGTCCTTTGGGTCAAGTTTTAATACTGCGGATATGCCTCCCTTTTGAGACTCTGTAAGAATCGCAAGGGTTTTATCCATGCTCGCGGCTGTTTCGCTTCCCTTAAACCTCTTGTTATAAACCGCGTTTATCCGTTCCGCCCTGGCGCTGTCTTTCATAACCTGCATATAAATAAAGGCAAGCCTCTCATATGCCTTCTTTATTCCTTTGTGATTCCTGTATTCCGATACATATCTTCCGAGTATTTTCTCAGCCTCTTCATACTGTTCGGAATCAAAGAGAAGCCCGCCCAGCCTTTCCAGTATTTCCGCCCTGTATTTTTTAAAACCCGGATAATCATTCAGCAGCTTATAGTAGAGTTCTATCGCGATAACGCTCTCTCCCTTTACCATAGCCTCGGTAGCCGCGTTAAAGATTCTTTCGGGGTTTTCCGCGCCTGCCGGCGCGTTACCGCCGCAAGCGGCAGACAGAACAAACGCGGACAGCAAAAATCCAAGGAGTATTTTTTTCTTCATTTGTCCCCGGTTTCCCCCATTATGATAATTTCAACCCGCCTGTTCCTGGCAAGCGCATCTTCGCCCGCCGCAGTATCAGAAGGCACGGCAGCGCCATAGCCTACTGTGGTTATTGAAAGAGGAGAAACCTTGTATTTTTCCACAAGCAGGCGCAATACAGCCTTTGCCCTTTCCTGCGACAGCCTCAGGTTAAAACTCCTGTCGCCTTCCCTGCTCGAGTGCCCCTGAATGTATATCTGGGCGCGCGAAAAAGAATTAATTTCACGCGCCGTTTCAGCCAGCCTTTTTTCCATCTCAGGATGAAGGTCAAAAGAACCGGCTTCAAAATATATCTTTTCAGCCATTTTCAGCTGTTTTGTCCTCGACACGATAACAAAAGGTTCCCTCACAACCTTTTTTTCGGTAATCCTTGCCTTCTTTCCGTCAGTGCCGTGAACAGTAAGGACATATCTGCAGGATTTGAGATTGTCCACATAGCGTCCGTCAAGGTTTTTTCCGTCCCATACCAGATACGACGGCATGGCTCCCTTTCCTTTAAAGGTTCTTATCAGGCTTCCTCCCCCGTCAAATATCTCAAACGCCCAGGAAGCGGCTTTTATAATCGCGGTATTTTCCATCACAAAAGGCACCTGCCTGCGTTCCGCCGTATCTGACGAAACAAGCAGTGTAACGGGAGCCACAAGCATCTCCCTTCCCCTCTCCGGAATAAACCTTTTATCCTCAATCTTTATATAACCGGCCTCTTTCGGCTTTATTATATGGCCGATGGACTTAATGACCTGCCCCTCAAGGTCCTTTGCTTTAAAATCAAATATATAATTTGTCTCTGCTCCCGCAATCATTCCAAAACGGTCTGTCCCGTCCCACGACAGATTTTTCGGCACCTCTCCGATTCCGGAGAATGTTTTCACTATCTCCCCCTCGGAATTTTTGATATTAAGGCTCCACTCCTTTACGGTTTCCTGCGGTATATTCGGCCTGAAAGATACGGCCTTTATCCGTCCGCCTTCCACGTCCACATTTGGTATCTCTATTGCCCTCGGTACTATTTCGGCGTTCCTTTCCGCCAGCATGTTCTCATACTTTGATTCCCCGAATTTCAGTTTCACGCCTATGCGCTGAACCTGGCCAAGGTCTCCCATGGGGGTATAAGCATAATCAATCATAAAAAAATCATTTATATTTATTCCCGCGCCCGCCGAAAACATAATCATATCCTTGATGTCGGAAAAATCCATGCTGTCCAGGTCAAGCGCGTTGTTATACCTGAAGCCCGCCCTGAGTGTCAGCGCTTTGAAGAGGGTTCCCTCTATGCCCGCGCCGAGAAACATATTGTCCGTAACGAGAACCTTTGAAGCGTCAATGCCTATGTTAAAATAGTCGTGGCTTCCGGTAAAAAGACGTATTCCCAGCCCCGCCGAGACCTCCATGGGAAGGCTGTCGGATGTGCCTGCCACAAACCCAAGGTTTTTAACCGCGATTCCCAGGGCCAGGTTCCTGTCCATAAGCTTGATTATTGCGCCCGCGTCAAACGATACCCCAAAATCAGTCTCATCAACAAAACTCTCATAAATACCTTTCGCGTTAAGGCCAAGCGCGAATATATCCCCTATGCTTTTCCCAAAGCCCGCGCTTAACACCGCGTTCCTTGCGGATGTTTCCATTCCCGGTATGCCCGTAGAATCAAAATCGCCGAAATCTATCCAGATAAGGCTGAATCCAAGACCCGTCCCATATTCCAGAGGCATTACATAACCGATATGCGTCATATTTATATCATTGAACCAGAGAAGCTGTGTGGCTGAGAGCTCTGTCTTGTCAACAAGCGCCAGCCCCGCGGGATTAAAGAATAAGGCTGCGCTGTCATCGGCTATCCCCGTGTACGACTCTCCCATTCCGGCCGGAGCCGCTTCAGGTATTATTTTCAGGAATTGGGCTGCTGCTGTTCCGAAATCATTGGCGCAAAAAGCAGCGAAAGGAAATATAAATACAAATAAAATTAAAAAAATTAACCTGTTCCCGCAGTTTAAGCCCATTTTGTCCCGCTTTCCCGTTTTTCGTTCTCCTCACCCTTTACAAAATACAAAAAGACCTTGCAACTATAAGGCTTTTCTTACGCATTTTAAATAATTTTACCATCCAAAACGAAAAAAGTCAAGTCCTTGCGTTAACTTTTTTAGTACATTTAACAGCGTTTTCGTGAGCGTTTCACGAAAACGCTGTTGTTTGCCGGCGGTTTAAATTTGGAATTTACAATTTGCAAGTGACACGAAACCCAAAACCTCATAAAAACAGTGTATCACATTATTTATCCCTGTTTTTTACCGGTTGCTAAAAAACCTTTGCCCCAACACCCACTGACGCAGGACGGGGCTGGCAACGGAAAATTTTCCTGATTTAATGCCTATCGAAGGTATACGCAACTCTGCGCCCCGCCTCGAATCTACAAGCCTGCCGAACAGACCCGCCCGTAATAGTGCGTAAGCCGGGCCGCGTACAGCAGTCTATCGTGAGATTAACATGTTCAGGCCCATGGCAATCAGGGAAATTTCTCCGCTGCCTGCCCCGGCCCACCTCGAGTACGGCAATTTACAATTTGGAATTTGCAATTTACAAGTGGACGACAAAGAAGGAACGAACCGGTTTTTGCAGGTTGCTA
>DSBP01000110.1 GCA_011049465.1 bacterium
ATCAAAAATTACGCATCCGAAACAGATTAATCTTAAAGAGACGGCTTCTGTGCTGGTTGTCATGCCTTTTACGGCAGGCGATTTTATCCTGGCAACGCCCGCGATAGGCGCGCTTAAGGAAGCCATGCCGCCGGAAGGAAGGATAACCGCGCTGATTTCCGAGGAGACAAGGAACCTGGCGCGGGCGTGCGCCTGTTTTGATGAGGGCAGAATCATTAAATCAGCCAATCCCGGCAGCCTGATATCAGCGGCAGCCGCTGTTATATCCAGAAGATACGGGCTTTTTATAAATATGGAAGGCGATACCGGCTCCTCTGTAATGGCGGCAATCCTGAGCGCGGCAAAGGCAAGAATCGCTTATGACAGGAAGAGTGATTCCAGATTCTATAATGCGCTTCACAACCTGCGGCTGCATACCCTGGACTCTCCGCAGCATAAAATAGTGAGGTATCTGAACCTTGTCAGGTTTATCGGCGCGAATTCCTATGATTTTATGCCGAGAATAAAATTGTCAGAGGAAGACAAGCAGTATGCCGCTGAATTCGTGGAGAAGAACGGCATAAGCAAAGGGGATACGGTTATAGGAGTCCATCCTGTTTTGAAAAATCCCGGGAAGCGCTGGGCCATGAATAAATTTTCACAGCTTGTTGAGAATCTTGAGGAAAAGTGCGGGGTTAAGGTTGTTGTTTTTCATCACAGGGACGAGAAGGCCAGGTTTAAGGAGTTTATGCACGTCGCGAGAAAGACGCAGACAATAGCGGCTGACACCTATGATTACCTTAAGCTGGCCGCCATATCGACCTATTTTACCTGTTTCATCTGTAATGAGACTGATTTCATGCATCTTCTCGCGCCGTTTACAAACCTTGTGGTTATATGGGGAGAGGGAGACCCTGAAACAAACAGGCCCATGGGCGTGAGCCACGATATCATACAGTCCGCTGACGGAATCGCGGATACAGTGCCCGTAAGCAGGGTCACCGAAGCTGTCAGAAAATACCTCAACTCCCCGCCGCCAAAATGAGAAAACTGTCCGTAGTCATCGCTGCCCTGAATGAGGAAAAAAACATAGGGCGCGCGCTTAAATCAGCCTCTTTCGCCGATGATATTGTCATTGTTGATTCCGGCTCAACCGACAATACAGTGAAGGCCGCGAAAAAATATACGAGCAGAATTTACAGGGCGGAGTTCAGGGGGTTTTCCGCTGTTAAGGGGATGGGAACAGCAAAGGCAAAGGGGGATTACATACTGGTTCTTGACGCTGACGAGGAAATAACAGCGGCGCTTAAAAATAAAATCAAGGCAATACTCGGGGAAAAGAAGCCCTTTGACGGATATGCGGTTAAGCGCGTGAATTTTTTCTTGGGCGGGGAGATAAAATACTGCGGGTGGGGAAATGATTACCAGGTGAGGCTTTTTAAAAACGGCGCGGGCCGTTTTGACGGCAGGCAGGTGCATGAAAACATAATCGTAAGAGGGCTCATGGGAAAAATTGAAGAACCGCTGCTTCACTATACATATCCGGACAGTTCCTCCTATTTTATTAAGATGAACAGGTACACCACGCTTGCGGCGCGGCCGGGCCGCGGCCCGGCCGCTGTTGTTGGGATGGTTTTTGCGCCGTTCCTGAAATTTTTCAGGATGTTTTTTCTGAAGAGGGGGTTTAAAGACGGAATGAGAGGTTTTATCCTGTGTGTTTACAGCGGTATCTCCGAATTTGTAAAGTACGCCAAAGAGGCTGAAAAGGGGTTCAAACATGGGCGGTAGGCTGCTTATCAGGATGCCAAACTGGCTGGGCGACTGCGTGATGGCGACAAAGTGCCTTGCGCCGTTAAAGGGTTATTTTAAGGATATAACAATACTGGCATCAAGGAACACGGAGAGTGTCTTCAAAAACAACCCTTATGTATCAAGGGTCATCTCTTACGACCGGAAAAGTTTCAAAGATACGCTCAGGGCGGCGGCAGAAATCAGAAAACGGGGGATAAAAACAGGTGTATCGCTGACTCCTTCATTTTCATCCTGCCTTGTTATGATGCTCGGCGGTGTCAGGGCAAGGTTCGGGTATGACAGTGATTTATGCGGATTATTTCTGAAGCGCGCTTATAAAAGGGACAGAGAACACGGGCGGGAGCACGTCATAAAGGAGTTTGAGAAGATATTCGGGCTCATGAATGGTTTTGATTTCCGCGGGACAAAGCAGTTTCTATATGCCGGGGACCGCATGTTTGAAAAGCAGGTAAAAAAGGCGAGAGGGCTTAAGCGGGGGGTAAAAGGTGTTGTTATCGCTCCGTTCGCGAGATATGGGGACTCAAAAATATGGCCGTTTGACAGGTATGAGGAGCTTATCCGTATGCTTCTTAAAAAAAGGCTTAAGGTCTTCATTACCGGGCTCGCGGAAGACAGGGCGCACGGCCTTGCCGCGGATATCAGAAAGAGCAGGTTTTTTACGGACCTGCGGGGGGCGCCGCTTGAGGAGATTAAATATATCCTTGCAAATTCTTCCGCCTTTATAGGGAATGATTCGGGTATAATGCACATGGCTGACGCGCTCAATGTGCCGTGTGTTGTGATTTTCGGGGCTACAGCGCCGGGGTGGGGCGGGCCCGTGCAGGCAAAGGCTGAGATTTTTTATGCAGGGATTGACTGTCAGCCGTGCTTTGACAGGAAGTGCCGGTTCGGCCACTATAACTGCCTGAAGGAAATAAAGGCCGCAGACGTCTACAAAGCCGCGCTGAAACTTCTTAAGAAGAGAGTTTAATTTTGACTTTAACTTGCAAATTGAAAATTCCAAATTGTAAATTGTCTTTACTCGAGGTGGGCCGGGGCAGGCAGCGGAGAAATTTCGCCGATTTACATCGGCGGTGAGCCTGTTCAAGTGTTGACTCGCGGATATACGCGATTAGGCTTGCGCGGGTTTTAGTGCGTCTTGAACGCTGACGTGTATTGATGTTTGGGATGGCGCTGAATAGCGCACAACGCAGACGTGCCCTGAGCTCTCGACGAAATTTTCCACTGCCAGCCCCGTCCTGCGATAGTTGTTTTGGGGCAATGGTTGTTTAGCAGCCTGCCAAAAACACGGATTAAATACCGTTATGCGCTGTTTTTGTAGGGGCGATTCACGAATCGCCCAAAGCGTTTTGTCTTTCGGCGGTTGTACTAACTTTAAACTTTCAATTTTCAGTTTTCAGTTGCCGTTCTGAGTTTGTATTCACTTGCAAATTGCAAATTCTAAATTGTAAATGTTTTTCCATGTTTCCCCCTGTTTTTCCTTAAGTTTTCGCGGGAATTTCCGATAAATATATTATATATGCGCTCTTTTACGGATAAAACAAAGGATTCAATCAAATCCCGGTGGGGAGATGTTCATGTATCGATTATACATGAAAACAGGAATGGTTTCGCTTCTTGCGGCGGCTTTTATTATGGCTTTCAGCTGGCTCTGGGCGGCTCCGGACACCAAGGGGACAAAGTTCTGGCTTGCTTTTCCCGGTTCTTATTTTGCCTCGCCAAAGGCGGGGAAAAACCTCTATCTCTACATTACTTCAGATACATCAACCACGGGCAATGTTTATATACCCGCGCTTTTTTTCAACCAAAATTTCAGCGTGAACGCCGGAGAGACAACCGTTGTTGAACTGCCCGGAGCCTGTGAGTTGAGGTCTCCCAATACCATTGAGTCCAGGGGAATAAGGGTGACAGCAGGCGCGCCTGTTACTGTTTACGGAATGTCAAAAGACGTCACGATATCGGACGCTTTTTTGGGGATGCCCGTAACGGCCCTTGGGACCGAATACTTCATACA
>DSBP01000053.1 GCA_011049465.1 bacterium
CATATAAGGTCCGTCACCCCGCGCACAGGCGCGGTTATCACGCCCAGCTTCACGCGCCCCCCCACAGACTCCATGAAATGGCTGCCATAGTATGAGGGAAGAAGCCGCAGTTCGGAATCGCTTATTGTAAAGTCAAAATTTACCGTAAAATTTCCGCCGGCGCCGCTTAAAAACCTCGTCATCTGCTCATAAGATACCCCAAAAAGCGCTTTAAGGTCAATACCGGTTTTTTCCCTTATCTTCAGCCCGTTGAATTCCATTATATTGTTCAGATAGACCTTCCGCTTTTCCCCCTTTATCTGCGTTACAAAATTTATCTTTCCGGAGGATATCTCCAGGTTGTTTTTTCTGAAAAAATTCTCAAAATTCCGCGCCTCTATGCCCGTGCCGTAAACATTCACAAAGAACCTGTTTGTGTAATACGGATACAGAAAAAACTTGAGGTAAACCTTCTGGGTTGGAGCCCTTAAAAGGCTCCCCTCGCAGTTTAAGAGCATGTACTGCTCGCTCTCTGCTCCCTTATTATATACGCTCCTGCCGTTTATATTCACAAGCCCCGTAACCGCTCCCGCGTCCCAGTCCTCATATTCTATCGAGGCGTTTCTTATTATTATGTACCTGCAAAAAGGCAGGGCAAAAAAACCCCCGCTCTTTTCCCCCTTTTTCGGGCTCTTTTCAAATACCGCCTTAAGCCCTGTCACTGCTATTCCGTCAAGAAACCGCCTGTAATCCTTTTTTATGAGGTTTCGCAGGTTAACATCCATCGTAAGAAGCTGCGCTGTTACAGCGCCGTATTTAACATTTACAAATGAGACCCTGTCGGGAATAAACGAAACCGCGAAGAGGTACCCGATACCCGGGTTGTATTTGTCCAGAAACATCTTCATGTACCTGTTTACAACTATATTAAACCCGACAAACAAAACAAAGAATAAAACCAGAAGATCCCGCAGGTTTTTATTCATATCACACCTCAAACATCTTCATCTGCAGGTTTTTTCCCCTGTCCACAAAGCCCTTATGTTCCCTGAATATCGCCACCTTGCCGAACTCTCCGTCATAACCCGGCACGACCCGCACATCGCCGCGCCGCATCCTCATTATGCCTTCCGTAATCTTTTCATCAGGGATCGCTCCCTTAAGCGCTTCCTCTTCCCTGTCAAGAAGCACTTCAAACTCAGTCCCGAGTTTTGTGAGTATTTTCTCATACTCCTCCCTGACTCTTTTGGACGACGGCCCCACGCCCTTGGCGTCCGCTATTATCTCCTCAAGCTGCACAACGTGCTTTTGCGGTATCGCGCCTTCCGGCACAAAATCCCAGGGCCTGTCCGCCAGTTCCTCTACGCGGTGCAGCACTCCCAGGGTAAGCGGCCTGAAGCAGACCGGGCATTTGTTGTTGTTCTCAAGCGCTTCCCTCGGATGCATGCTGACCCCGCACAGCCGGTGGCCGTCATAATGGTACTTCCCCTCCTCCGGGAAGAATTCTATTGTGTAAAGAAACCTGGCACGGTCCTTTTTTTCTATTGCTTTTTTTATCATGTAATAATCGGGCGCTGATTTAAAATCAAAGACATTCGCTTCCCTTCCTATTTTTCTCACGGAGTGCGCGTCAGAGTTGGATATAAGCGTTATTCCGTCAAGCGCGGATACGCGCCAGTTTGCCGCCGGGTCAGAGGATAAACCCGTCTCAATCGCCTTTATGTATTTTGCCTCTTTCCCGAAACATTCCTCCAGTGAATCAAACCCTGATTTTGAACCGAATACCGAAAACCAAGGCGTCCAGGCATGGGCCGGAACTATCATGGAACCCGCGTCAGCGTCAAGCGCTCGCCTTACAAGCTCAGACGCCGAAAACCCGAATATCGGCCTGCCGTCATACGCGGTATTTCCTATTAAAGAGAGGCTCTTTGAAAATTTCTCAGCCGACTTTAATGACGGCATAAAAACAAGCGTGTGAATCTTTCTTGTTTTGCCGCCCTGCTTGAATATGTTTGATATCTCTGTCGAGAGCATTACACGCGCCGCGCGTTTCCCCCTGCGCAGCCTGAACAGCCCTTCTTCCGCCGGTTCGAGCCTGTTTTTAAGCTCGCCCAGGTATCCGGGGTGCTGAAAATCCCCACTGCCTATTATTCCTATACCTTTTTTATCCGCCCATTCAACAATACCGCCGATATTCATCTCCCTGCTTGTGGCGCGCGAGTATTTTGAATGGACGTGCAAGTCCGCGATTATTCTCATCCGGCCGCGTCCTTTTCCGCCCTATCCCTTTTTAACGCTTCTCTCAGCGCCAGCCTGTGGGACGCAAAGGGTATTAAAGGCGGTTTTCCGGCCTCAAAATAAACAGCATCTGATGCGTCATCCCCGGCTTTAAGCCTGCCCGATATGCCTTCGGCTGATACGCCGATTACAATGATACTGCCGAAAATCAGGGTGTTTTCCCTCTTTGCGGATAATATGGTAATTTTTCTTGCCCTCTGCCCGGTCTCCTCAAAAAGTTCCCTCTTTGCAGCGGACTCGATGCTCTCGTTCCCTTCAATGAAGCCGCCGGGCAGGCACCACATCCCCCTGCACGGATTTATCTTTCTTTTGACCATAAGCACCCTTCCCTCTTTGAGCACGGCGACAGCAACCGCAGGCACGGGGTTATTGTAAAAGGCCTCTTTGCAGCGCGCGCAGAAGAGCCTCTTAAATGCCCCCTCTCTCTTCTTCTCAAGAGCGCCGCCGCAAAACGGGCAGAAACGGAAATTCTTCTTCATGGCTGCCTGAAAATTCCAAAACGCTTTTTTCCCGTCTTGAACGTAAACGGCATATCCGCCTTTTTTATTGTCATTGAGAAATCATCCACCCGTCCGCCGTTGAGGTAAAAACCGCCCTGCTCCACAATTCTCCGCGCCTCTGAATTGCTTGAGGCAGAACCCGTCTTTTTAAAGAGCTCGGCAATTGTCACCTCTTCTCCGGGAAAATCCCATTCAAACGGATGTTCCTCGTACGGTATGTCGCCTCCGGAAAAGGCCCTCTCAAAGTGCCCGGCGCCGTAGCGCGCGCCGTCAGCGCCCGTGTATTTTCCGGTTATGGCATAAGCCAGCCTTTTTTTGAAATCCATCGGATTCCCGCCGGCTTCCATACCTTTTTTAACCTCTTCTATCTCCTCGTCAGGCGCGTCGGTCAAGAGCTCAAAATACTGAATTATAAGAGTATCCGGTATTGACATAACCTTGCCGTATATATCCTCGGGCCTGTCATTGAGCCCGATATAATTTCCCAGCGACTTGCTCATCTTATTTTTTCCGTCGAGCCCGGCCAGAATCGGCGTAAACAGCCCTGCCTGCGGCTCCATTCCCGACGCCTTTTGCAGGTATCTTCCGGCTATTACGTTAAAACGCTGGTCAGTACCGCCCAGTTCAACATCCGCCTCAATCATAACCGAATCATAACCCTGCATCACGGGATAAAGAAGCTCGTGAAATCCGAGCGGCTCGTTATTTTTGAGCCTGTTCCCGAACGTCTCGTGCTCAAGCATCTGCGCGAGCGTAAACTTTGAGATCAGTTTAACGGTCTCATCAAAACCCATTTTCGAGAACCAGCCGCTGTTGTAAACAACCTTCATCTTGTTCACATCAAGAACCTTCGCGACCTGCGCCTTGTAGGCCGAGACATTTTTTTCAACCTCTTCCCTTGTGAGCGCGGGCCTCTCCGACGACCTTCCGCTGGGATCCCCTATCATCGCCGTATAATCGCCTATGATAAGAATTATATTATGCCCCAGCTCCTGAAAAACCCTGAGCTTATTGAGGG
>DSBP01000350.1 GCA_011049465.1 bacterium
GTCCGTATCATCCATCACTATCATGCCGCCGGAACCCATCATTGAGCCTATCTTCTGCAGGCTCTCGTAATCAACAGGCATATCAACAAATTCAGCGGGTATGACGCCCCCTGAAGGGCCGCCTGTCTGGACAGCTTTGAGTTTTTTGTCGGACAATATGCCGCCTCCAAGCTCAAAGACTATGTCGTTTATTGACGTACCCATAGGGACCTCGATAAGCCCCGGGTTTTTAACCTTTCCGGTGAGCGCGAATACCTTTGTTCCCTTTGATTTTTCTGTGCCTATTGAAGAGTGCCACTCGCCGCCTTTCAAGATAATCACCGGAATATTGGCCCACGTCTCAACATTGTTTATTACAGTGGGTTTTTTCCACAACCCGGATGTGGCCGGAAAGGGCGGCCTTGGTTTCGGCATGCCCCTGTTTCCCTCGGCAGAGGCTATTAACGCTGTCTCTTCTCCGCATACAAAAGCTCCGGCTCCCCAGCGCATCTCTATATCAAAAGAAAATCCGCTGCCAAGTATATCATTGCCCAGAAGACCCAGTTCTCTTGCCTGCGCCATTGCCAGTTCAAGCCTGCGGATGGCAAGCGGGTATTCTGCGCGTATATAAATAACGCCCCTGCCTGCGCCAACGGTAAACCCTGCTATGGCCATTCCCTCAATGACCGAATGCGGATCGCCCTCAAGCACGCTCCTGTCCATGTAAGCGCCCGGGTCGCCCTCGTCAGCGTTGCATATGACATATTTTTCATCGGACTGCATGTTCTTCGTAAATTCCCATTTTATTCCGGTGGGAAACCCCGCGCCGCCTCGGCCGCGAAGGCCCGAAAGCTTCAGCTCTTCAATCACTCCGTCAGGTTTGAGCTCAAAGAGCGCCTTCTCAAGGGCCTGATACCCGCCGCGGCCTATGTAATCGCCTATTACTTCGGGGTCTATGTAACCGCAGTTTCTCAGTACTATGCGGAACTGCCTGTTGTGAACATCCTTCTCTTTTGTCTTTACCGTTTCGTTGTCTATGGAGTAGGCGAACCTCTCAGCGGTTTTGCCCTCAATAAAATGGCTCTCGATGATTTTCTCCACGTCATCAGAATTGAAATTTGTATATATCACATCATCAGGCACAATTCTCATTACCGGTTTTTTGGGCGTAAATCCTATAAAACGCGTCACAAGGACTTCTGCCCTGTCAGCCAGCCCGCGGGCCGTAACAATCTTTAAAACATCGCTGTAAAGAGCTCGTTTTTTCAGGTCCGGTTCCCAGACAAAAATATATTTTTTTTCATCCATTTTTATCTGCCCCCTTTGCCGCATATCAGGTCTTTCGCGGGCATAAAAACAGCGTATTCGTTCACTATTGTCCCGCGAAGTATATGCTCTGATACAATCTTTGATGCCACGTCCTCATTAACATAAGCGTAAAGTACGGGAGGCAGTCCCTTTGTCTCAATTACCAGGTTTGGCTCGCAAAAACACATGCCAAAACAACCGGCCTTTTTCAGGACAACGTCCGTTATTCCCCTGTCTGCAAGCTCCCGCTTAAAGAAATCATAGACAACGTCGCCTCCCGCGGCTATGCCGCAGGTGCCCAGGCTGACCATTATCGCTCCGACGCTCTTTTTTGAGGACTCTTCCTCCATTTTTTTCAGGCTGCCTTTTTTTAGCCTTGTCATTTTTTAGCCGCCTCCTCAAGATTGGAATATTCGCCGAGAATGTCGGCAATCTTTTCCTTCTTCACATTGCCGTAAACCTTATTATTGATTGTCATTGCGGGCGCGAGGCCGCAGCAGCCAATACAGCGGACAGCCTCAATTGAATAAAGGCCGTCTTCTGTCGTATTGTTTACTCCGGTGCCCAAAAGGTTCTCTATCTCGTCAAGCAGGTCATTTCCGCCTTTAAGATAACAGGCAGTACCCATGCAGACCGAAATTTTATATTTGCCCGGTTTTTTAAGCTTAAAAAGGTGATAAAAGGTGATTATGCCGTAAATCTTTGCCAGAGGTATTCCCATGAGGCGTGATACCTCCATGGCAACTTTTCTGGGTACATAACCGTAAATCTCCTGAACCTTATGGAGTATCATAATCTCGTTTCCGGGAATTGTTCTGCACTCTTCCATGAAGTTCAGCAGGCCCGGATCAAGCTGAATCTCCTGTTTTTCAAGCATCATAGCATAATCCTCCTAATTGTGATATTTTTCACTTATTAACCATTGAAAACCTAACGCTGTTTTTTTTTTGTTTTGATTTGCAAAACCATATGTGAATTTAATCACTTGTTTGTGCAAATAAAAAACCTTCTTCAGGCTCAACTAATTAACCAATATAATAATAACAAAACTCTATCTTTTTGTCAAGTTTTTTTCATTTGACAATCTAACAGTTGTTAGATATATTGTGTGCCAAGGAGAATAAAATGTGCCCATTAAGATTGATGGAAAAAGCAGATACAAATAAAGGTGAAGCCACAAGAGAGCGCATATTCAGGAATGCGGTTAAGCTCTTCTCTGCCCGCGGCTACAGCGGTGTCTCCATCCGCGCCATAACATCCGCATCAGGCATAAAAGAGTCCACGCTTTACCATTACTTCCGGTCCAAAGATATGCTGCTCAATGAAATCTACAGATACTTTACAACCGGCTTAAGGAGCCTTGCCCTTCCCAAACCTATTCCCCTTTCAACGCTCACCGCTGAAAACGGATACATCTACCTGCAGGAGTGCCTTGTTGATTACAGGAGGCTCATGGAATCCCCGCTTATGTCCATGTGCTGGAGAATTGTTACAATGGAGCAGTTCAGGGATGTCCGCGCCTTTGATATAATTTCACATGAGTTTAACGGCTCGAGGATGGGTTTTTATGAGAGCATCTTCAGGGAAATGATGCGCGCGAAACTGATTAGAGCGACCGACCCCTCCCTTCTTGCCGCTGAATATGTTTACTCCTTTGTCGGAATGTTCTCTGAATACAACATAATGAAATACTATGAAAAAAATACCTCTCTGGTGGAAAAAAGAATGCATGAACACATAAGGTTTTTCTGGTCCAAGATTAAGGGGATTTAGGGCTCGATCAGACAAGAATCCACGGCAGCGTCATACCCCTATCGCAAGCCGCGAATAGAGCTTTTCGGGCATTCCCAAGGATTTCATCTTTTCCATGGTCTTTGAGACATCATACGGTATCCTCTTAAAAGTAACCGTAAGGTTTTTGGAATCATAAAATACAACACATGCCGCGGGCTTGTTATCCCGCGGCTGGCCGACAGAGCCGGCGTTTATGATGTATTTCCCGGTTTTTTCCAGATTGAATATGTCGGGGTCCCGAAGAACATTATAAAAACCCGACTCCTTTCCGTTCCACTCATAAACAATGGGCTGATGTGTATGGCCGTTTATGCAGATATTTTCTTTCATTGATTGTACGTTTTCCTCATACTTTTCTATAAGGAACAGGTATTCATTTACCGGGTCATTGGGCGAGCCGTGGACAAAGAGCGTGTTGTTCTCGCTTATTGATGTTTTAAAAGACCTTATGAATTCCCTGTCATTGTCATCAAGCATGGAAACATTTATTTCAAGCGCTTTCAGCGCGTCCGCATTAAAACCCTCCACCGTTCCCGGCTCAATTACGGCTAAATCGTGGTTGCCCATGAGGCATTCGGCATTTTTAAGGCTTTTGATAAGCGCAATGCATTCCTTGGGGTTGGGGCCGTAGCCGGTCAAATCGCCGCAGCATATTATTTTATCGACGGGATTTTTCCGCAGGTAAGCAA
>DSBP01000173.1 GCA_011049465.1 bacterium
CCGTATACACTCAGCGAGGTCCACTGCCCCCCTTCTCCTATATTTCCCAACACTTCCCAGTTTGTCCCGTTATATCTCATTACTTCCGTTTTATTTGCATCCGCATTATAAAACGACACATACTCCATCCCGTTATATACGTACAGGGAAATAAACGCGGCTCTTCCTCCTGTAAACCCGGGCGCGCCCACATACTCCCACGATGTACCGCTATACTTCATTACCGACAACCGGTTTTCATGCTCCACATCGGCGTATGCCGCGTACGGAATCCCGTCATATACAAAAAGCGATGAAAAATATCCCGCTCCTTCTGTAAATCCCGGCAGCCCCACATCCTGCCATTCCTTTTCACATACCGCTGAATAGAGCATTATGGGCAAAAAAAACATAACCGTAATTGCGGCTATTTTCCCCCGAGACTTCATCTTTTTCCTCCTCCTTAAAAGAAATGAATAAAATATCTTTGGTCACCCAATGCCATATTTGTTCCCCTTCCTCATACCCTTCAACTTCACTCTCCTTATAATGCTAAAGCTTGGTGTTCCTGCCGGAGTCAAAATCGCTGTTTATAATTATACCCGACCCCACCCGCTTGTCAAGAAATTCTTGAAACATTCTTGAAACATTATTTTATTTGATAAAACGGCGCTGTTGCACAAAACAGAAGCTACAAGATTTTATCCCCTCACCCTACCTATCAGGTTTTCAAGCACTCTTTCCATAATTAAATTCGCGCCGCGCGCTTTAACCGCCGTATTCCTTATCTTTTCAGCGCTCATTACGTATCGGCCGGATGTGAGGTCTTTCCTGCAGTTATTTATAAGCTCTTCCGTGCTTTCCGGCGTTGTCTCAAGGTGAAACTGAAGGGCAAGAACCCTGTCCCCATAAACAAATGCCTGGTTTTTACATGCTTCGCTGAAAGCGAGCCTTCTCGCGCCGCGCGGTATTGAGAACGTATCTCCATGCCAGTGAAACGCGTAGAAACTGCCCGGCAATCCCCTTAACACCTGCGCTTTTGCGCCAAACTTTGTCAGGTTTACCCTGAACCACCCGATCTCTTTTTCCCTGTTTCTCCTGACTTTGGCTCCGAGGCAGCAGGCAATTAACTGCGCACCGAGGCATATGCCAATCATTTTTTTTCGCGCCCTTATGGTCCTAACAATAAACTCTTTTTCCGGCCTGAGCCATGGATATCTTTTCTCCTCATACACATTCATCGGCCCGCCCATTATGACAAGCAGGTCAAAATCATTTATTCCCGGAAACCTTTCGCCGCAGGAAAGGTCCGCTTCCCTGAAATCAATCCGCTTTTTCAGCGCTATTTCTCCGATATGCGCCGCCCTTTCAAAACTTTCATTTTTAAGAACAGCAATTCTCATTCTTTCATGCCCACTCTTCTGAGAGCACTTTCCCTTTCAAGCTCACCGTCACCGCCTTTACCGGCACCTTCCTCTTGGCGTTTGCTGACGCCTGTTTCGCGAGCGCCAGCAGCCCGCCGCAGCACGGAACCTCCATAATCATTACTGTGAGCGTGTTGATCTGCGCGTCATCAATAAGCGACGTGAGTTTTTCCGCGTATATGTCCATATCGGAGTCAAGCTTGGGGCAGGCTATTGCCAGCGCCTTTCCCTTAAGGTAATCCCTGTGAAAACCTCCCATCGCGAACGCGGTGCAGTCCGCGGCAAGCAGCACATCAGCCTTTTGAAAATAGGGCGCGCCGGGCGATACAAGGTGAAGCTGTACCGGCCACTGCCTCAATGCCGACGGTATTTCCCCGGATAACTCCTGCGCTGCGCCCTCTTCCTCCGAAAAATCGAGAGCCCTTGATCCCGGGCACCCGCCTCCCGCGTGATGATGTCCTGTCATTTTCTCCTCCTTGTAATCAGGTATGTCAATCCCTTTTTCTTTCAGGTATTCAAGCGCTGTATTTAAAAACTCTTTCTGGCCGTGGCTGTAAAGGTGTTTCAGATGCGCCTTAATGGTGTTGGCACCGGCCTTGACAATGTTTTCCACGACCTTGCGCTCGTCATAGGGCTGAGCCTCTTTCTTCTCCACTTTCAGCGCGCCCTCAGGGCATTCGCCCACACACGCGCCGAGCCCGTCGCACAGCAAATCCGACACAAGCCTCACCTTGCCGTCAATGACCTGAAGCGCGCCCTCAGGGCATCCCGGAACACAAACCCCGCAGCCGTTGCATTTTTCCTCATCGATTTCAATCATTTCCCGAAGCATCCTGCATCCTCCTTTCGTATATCACCTTTTTAGTGATATTGTACATTATAGAAGGAAGTTTGTCAAGTAAATTCGACGGGAAAGTACGGAGGAGAAAATGATAAAACAGTTTGAAAAACAGTTTAAATTTGGAATTTTCAATTTGCAAGTTAATACAACTACCGAAAAACAACCCCTTTGGGCGATTCGTGAATCGCCCCTACAAAAACGGCACATCACGGTATTTAATCCATGTTTTTTGCAGGCTTCTAAACAACCTTTGCCGCAACACACACCGACGCAGGACGGGGCGGGTAGCGGAAAATTTCGTCGAGAACTCAGGGCGCGTCTATGTTGTGCGCTATTCAACGCCATTCCAAACACCTGTGCCCTGCCTGAAAGCTGCCGCCCTAAAACCCGCGCAAGCCTAATCGCGTATATTCACGAGTCTCCATCTGAACAGGCTCACCGCCGATGTAAATCGGCGAAATTTCTCCGCTGCCTGCCCCGGCCCACCTCCAGTAAAAACAATTTACAATTTGGAATTTGCAATTTATAAGTGGACGGCAAAGAAGAAACGAACCGATTTTTGCAGGCTGCTGAACAACTTTTGCCCCAACACAAACTATTTTAACTTCTCAGTTTATTTTATTTATAGCTGTGAATGCTTGAAAGCAGGTAATTCACCCCGAAATATGTGAACAAGACAAACCCAAAACCCAGTATGGCGAGCACCGCGCTTTTTTGCCCCTTCCACCCGGCAGTAAGCCTCAGATGAAGGTAAATGCCGTAAACCAGCCATGTTATGAGCGACCACGTTTCTTTCGGGTCCCAGCTCCAGTAACGGCCCCAGGCCTGGTCAGCCCAAACCGCGCCCGTCACTATGCCCAGAGTCAGAAACGGAAGCCCGAACAATATTGCCCTGTAAGAGGCGTCATCAAGGCTCTCATTTGATGCCTTTCCCGCAAGATATATTATTGACAGGACAAACGCAACCGCAAATGCAGCGTAGCCCACAAAACAAAAAAGCACATGAATGACCAGCCAGTTGGATTTTAAAGCAGGCATGAGCGGCCCCGGTGTTCCGGGAAAAAACGACGATGCCGCGATAATAATGACAACCAGCATTGCCGCGCCGAATGATGCCGCAGCTCCCGCGATTCTTCTTATAAACGCAAGGTAAACCGGCGGTATGAGCATTGCAAAAACAAGAAGCGTCTCATGTGTATTTGTCATTGGCGCGTATCCCGCGCTGATCCATCTTGCCGCGAGCCACCCCGCAAGGCACGTGCCTCCAAGTATGAACAGTATCAGCGCCGGTTTTTCAAGAACCGGCTTCTTTGCCGTTATAACAAAAAGATACACTGCCGCTGACAACAAAAACAGGGCCAGCGCCGCGTTTACAAAAAACCCGTAATCCATTATACTCACCCCCTGACAACTTTTTTATATACAACCATAATCATTCCCAGGCACAACAGAATAAAACC
>DSBP01000299.1 GCA_011049465.1 bacterium
AAATGTCGGGGTCTCGGCTATGACAGGAATCACCGCTATGGCGCATACCTGCGCGTTATTTACCGAGGCGGCCAGAACAATATTCAATATCCCATCGCTTACAGTTACATTAAAAGGCCCCCTGTCATGAGCAGCATCATGTCCCGCCTGAGCGTAAACGTCCAGCCCTGTTATGACCTGGCTGCCCTCTATTGCCACGCTGAAAATCCTTGAGTTCGCGGAGGTAAAATACATCTCAACAAAACTCAAATAAACCTCATACTGGCCGTTAGGCACAGTGAACCTGTACTCAATCGTGCCTGCGTACCTTTCCGACTGATAAAGAGTATCGTGAGTTGTTCCGGATATGGGGTCAGTTGTGGTTGCCACGCTTCCCGCCACATATCCCCAGCCGCCCGCAGCATATGCCTGGTCGGCCAGCCATATATTCGTTCCGTCATTATACGAATTGCCTCCGCAGTTTACCCTGATAGGCGCGGGAGGCGGCGTCTGTGTAAAAGTAGGTGTAATAGTCGGCGACACCACCGGAGTGTTCGTGGCCGTTCTTGTCCGTGTGGGTGAGTTAGTAATCGTTCCAATCGGTGTCCGCGTCCGTGTCACCGTAGGCGTCCTTGTCGGTGACGGGAAATTTCCCGTGAACTCAATGTTATCAATATAAAAAGTGAGGTTTCCGGGGTTGTCCACCTGCACAAGAAAGGCCCTGATTGCCTGAATATCAAGTACATCGTCCCCGTAAACGGGCGTGTACTGGTCCCTGCTGAGGCCGGATAAGGGAATGCTTACCCGCTGCCAGCTTGTGCCGCTTATGGTGCGCGGGTTCCCCCTGTTTGAGAAACGCTCTCCCTCCCCGCCGTTTGCGGTTGATTCCTCAAGCTGTATAAAATAGGACATGCCGTTCGGCCCTCTTATGTCAAATTCAAGCGCTGTCGCGCCCGTAAAATTCCTGTATCCGAGGCCGGAGTCATAAGGCGAGCCTATGCTTAAAACCGCCCACCCGGAACCTGTTGCCGCAGCGCTCATTGACCTTAATCCTGAGGCAGCCTGCGCGGTTGTGTTTGCTATTGTCATTGTGGAGCCGCCGCCCGTATCAGCAGTACTCGGGTTTTTAAGCACGCCGGTCTCAAAATCATCAAAGAGCCCCGGCGGCGGTATTGGCGTCGGCGTGTAGGTCGGTATTGCCGGATCCCATGTGTTGGTGGGCGTGGGTGTGGGGTAATTGCCGTTTGGATTGGGCATATTTCCGGTGAGAACCAGAAGGTACTGCATCTTTAAAAGGTCGCAGAAATAATCCGTTCCCCACATAACATTTGTCTCTGTAAGTTCTCCCGGCCCGTTGCCCGCGTCCATCGTTACAAGCCTGTCATAAAGCGCGTTAAGCCAGTCCTGGTCATTGCCTGCCATAGCCGCTATCGCAATTGCCCCCACAGGCCCCGGCAGGTTCATGTCATCCTCATCACAAAGGTCGGGCGTCCTGTCGCCCCGGCAGTATCTTGTCTCTGTTCCGTCAAGCTCGTAGTGTGATTTTATCAGCGACGGGTCGCCGTTATATTTTGTCTTGAAAAAGGTTGAGAGCCTAACGCTGTTGTCATAGGCAAGCCGGTGATTGAGCGTCCCGTACAGCACATAATCATAACCCTGCCTCCAGGCGTGGCGTATCGCGTCCCACCACCATGTATCCGCCCTCATGCACCACGCGCCCGGGCTCCATGGCGTCCCGTCATAATTGCACCAGTTTGGCTGCAGTCCGGTGCTGATGCCAAGAGCGCTGTTGTATGTAAGGCCTGAATTGTAATAATAACTCACTATTGTCTCATAAGTCCTGCGCGCCACATCATACCACCGCGATACCCCTGTATAGTCTCCGAACATCCTGTATGAATACGGCGAAAAATACGAGGGGTTTCCGCCGTCCCAGCTGTCGCCCGGCCGCACATCATTTGAAGCGGTTATTTCGTGCTGCAGCACCTTCGCGATAAGAGATATCGCCTCATTGCGGTAATTAATAGCGCCTCCGCTGCCCCATTGCTCGTGAGCCATCATAAGCGCCTGCGCCACATCCTGGTCAGCGTCAGTTGCCGCGCCCGCGCTGTCGCAGTACGGATACTGCCAGTTCATCAACCCGTTTCCGTTTACCCTGTTGCTGTAATATCTCCACATTCCGTCAAAATACTGCTTTGTATTATTCGTTGCGGATGACATATAAACCATGACCACCATTCCATACGCTATGCCCTCGCTGACAGTATCGTTTTCAGAACAGCCTTTATGAATGGAATTGCCCGTCTCTGTCCTTTGAACCCTCCACTCTCCGGCATTGCAGTCTGTATTTGTCACATACTTGGCTGACCACTTGTTATACCAGTCCTGCACATGCTGGTTCATCTGCGCCTGTGTGTAGTTTGTCGGTTTTAAGCCGTAAGGATATGTAACTCCCTGCGGAAAGGGGTAGTTGCATACATCGGCAGTCAGGATTGATGATAAAACCGCTAAAAAACCTGTTATGAAAAGCCATCTTTTTCTCATAAACACTCTTCTCCTGCGCGTCGTTAAACGATTAAAAGCAATGGTATTATATCAGTGCTTTGTGTTTTTGACAACTTCAAACCGAAAAAGTTATGAATTAGGTTTTATATTGCGGAACAGGCATGGGTTTTTGATTCTTCTTCTTTTCCTTATTATACCTGCCAATAAGCGCGTTATATACTCTTTCTCCGAGGTAGTCAATAAAATGGCTCTTAAGCGAGAAAGCTGCCGCGCCCCCCACTTTGCCTGATACGCATTTCAGGTTTCCGGTTATCTGCGAGAGATACCTGCCGTTCTTCTTATTGATAACAGTCACAAAAGTTTTGCCGTTGTATTCCACACATTCAATGGGCCAGGAGTAGCACACAGACGGCTTGTACTTTTTTCTGCTCAGCCCGTACTCCTCGGCTATCGCGTCTATAACACAGAATATCCTGTTATCCTTCACAAAGGAGAGGGCGCATGTATTGTTTTTTCTGTGCCTGATATAAAAGGTTCCGTTTCTGTTTTTTATCAGTATTTTTTCCTTTAATACCCAGGGAAATTTTTCAGCGCACAGCCGCGCGCCTTTTTCAAGCGCCCTGTATATCCCGGCAGCCTCGCCGCAGGCCAGGTCCACGGTATAATCGGTACAGCACGAGCCAAAATGGCGGCCCTTAAGCTCGCGCAGGCAGTGCACGGGGTCGCACTCATATCGGAAATAAAAGAGCGCCTCAGCGTCAAAAATATATTTCCCGAATTCTATTGTCATGCCGCGCTTCTTCAGGCCGTTAATATACGAACGCAGCTTTTTTTTGTTGTTGGGCAGGTGAATTATGGTCTTCATGATTTATGCGGAGAGCGAGAGCCTCCACGATGAAACCGGCCTCTCCCCCAGAAGCAGGGAGCCTGTGTTTTCATATCTTCCTGAACCCGTATATTCAAAGATTTCAAACCCCTTATACACGCCGTCTTTTGAGGCATAGGTTGATATTATTTTCCCGCCAAAAAAGAAGAACCTGCCGTTAAACTTTCCTTTTATGACCCTGTTGTCCGATTCCCACGCCGTCTCCACAGCGCTCTCTTTCACCGGCTTTACCTTGTATACGCTTCTCAAATCAAGCGACTTATTATTTCTCATCGGCACTATTATCTCATTCTCAATGCTCCACAGGCTCCTTTTATGTTTCACCT
>DSBP01000066.1 GCA_011049465.1 bacterium
TAATAAAAGAGAAGTACGGCGCGGAGATATGCGGCGATACGCTTAAAATCGAGAGGCCGCCAAAGAATCAGCCGTGTCATTACGGCATTAACGCGGGTTTTGCCGCGGCAAAGGCCTTAAAAATGAACCCTTTTGAAATTGCCTTGGTTACAGCTGAAGCGCTGTCCAAAAATCCCGAAGTTAAGGAGGCAGTAGCCGTTAAACCCGGATACGTCAATTTCTCGCTTAAAGGGGATGTTTATAAAAGGGAACTGCAAAAACTCATAACAGACAGCGCTTATTTTAATTCTGATTACGGCGCGGGGAAAAAGATAAACCTTGAGTTTGTCAGCGCGAACCCTGTAGGCCCGCTCAATATCGTAAGCGGAAGGGCCGCGTCATACGGAAGCGCGCTCACATCCCTGCTTAAGCGCGCGGGTTATGACGTGACAAGCGAGTTTTATGTAAATGATTACGGCCGGCAGATGGACCTTTTCGGAATCTCCGTAAAGGAGCGCTACTTTGAGCTTTGTGAAGAGGGCTATAAAGCGCAGATACCCGAGGGCGGGTATCTCGGCGGATATGTAACTGACCTGGCGTCAAAGCTCAGGGAAGAAAAGGGAGACGCGCTGTATGATGAATACAGGGGGAAGGAATTTGATTTAAAAAAGAATTTTTTCCGCGCGTGGGGGCTTGAAAGAATGGTTGAGGCGCAGAAAAAGACACTCGAGTCCTTTGGCGTGGTTTTTGACAGGTGGTTTTATGAGTCAGAACTGCATGAAGCGGGCGAGGTGAAAGAGGCGCTGTCCATTGTTGAGAAGAACGGGCATATCAGGGAAGAGGATGGCGCGCGCTGGTTTAAGACAACAAAGTTCGGGGACGACAAGGACAGGGTTGTAATTAAGCAGGACGGCGAATACACCTATTTTGCCTCTGATATCGCCTATATGAGAAACAAGCTTGAAAAACGGGGCGCGGAGACAATAATAAACATAATGGGGCCGGACCACCACGGGTATATAAAGAGGCTGGAGGCAATAATACAGGCGCTTGGCCGCGGTTTGGAAGGACTGGAAGTCCTCATACTTCAGCAGGTGAACCTGCTTGAGGGCGGCGAAAAGGTAAAAATGTCAAAGAGGGCGGGAAAGATAGTTACGCTTGACGGGCTCATGGAAGAGGTGGGGAAAGACGCGGCGAGATTTTTCTTTGTAATGCGCAATTACAACTCGCACCTTGATTTTGACATAAGCCTCGCGAAAGAGCAGTCGGATAAAAACCCGGTATATTATGTCCAGTATGCCTACGCGCGCGTGTGCAACATATTCGGGCATGCCTCGGAAAAGGGGGCCGAGACGGGCCCGGAAAAAAATTTCGCGGCTGCTGATTTTTCGGAGCTAAACGAAGAAGAGGCGGGCCTTGTCACATCCGTCCTTGACATAGGGGACGTAATGACAGAGGCCGCGGTTAAACGCTCGCCGTCCCTTCTTGTCCAGGCATTAAACGGGCTTGTATCATCGTTTCATTCGTTTTATAATATGCACAGGGTTGTCGGCGGCGGAAGGGAGGCTGAGAGGCTTTTTATCCTGTCCGCGCTGAAAGTAGCGCTTGAGGAATGTTTTGAAATCCTGGGAATAACAAAGAGGGAAAGAATGTAATATGTTTTTCAAAAGGAAGCAAGATTAAAAAATTCAGGAGAAACAATGGCTGAAAACGAGAAGGACACAGAACGCATATTAAAAGAGCTGGCAGCGCTGAAGGAAGAGGTCAGGAAGCTTAAGGTGTTAAGCGCGGGTTTTGAGGAGCGCTATGACGAGATGCTTAAGAAGGAAGAGGCGTTTTTGAGCCAGATGAACGAGGAGATAGAGCGCGAGATTACGGTCATGGTGCTCGGCGCAATCAGGAAAACGGTCAATAAAGAGACCACGTCCCTTAAAATCCTGAGGCGCAGGATAAGGAACCAGGTCAGGCACCAGGTGAGCAAAGAGATAAAAAAGGGCATAGACGCACTGATGCCCGGGCTCAAGACTCTGGTTAATACCGAGGTGAGAAAGGTTTCCCTTGAGATAATGAACCAGCTGAAAAGGCAGACGGGGCGGCAGCTTGAAAAAGAGGTTATAGAGCAGGTAAAGGAGACCACAAGTATTTTGAGGGAGCAGAAAGAAGACAGCGAGCGCAGGGCGATAGTTGACGGATTGACAGGGCTCTTTAACCGCAGGTATTTTGAGACAAAGCTTGAGGAAGAGCTTACGTTCGCGAAGAGGTTCAGGACAAGGCTGTGTCTCATCATGTTTGATATTGACCATTTTAAGCCGGTAAACGACACATACGGGCACCAGACGGGCGATACGGTTCTGCAGGAAATAGCGGAGGTGGTAAAACCGCTCCTGACATCCACTGACTCGCCCTGCAGGTACGGCGGGGAGGAGTTTGCCGTGATAATGCCCGAGACAGACACGGCAGAGGCCTTTGAGACGGCAGAGAGGCTGAGAAAGGCTGTTGAGGAGAGGGCTTTTTACGGCGGGGAGACGCTGATAAAGATAACGGTAAGCCTCGGCATCGCCGAATACCCCACGCACGCGCTTATCAAGGAGCGGCTGATAGAAAAGGCGGACGCTGCCCTCTATTCGGCCAAGAACAGCGGGAGAAATAATACGCAGACGGCGGCAAAATGACCGTAAAAAATTTCAGGCTCACCCTGTCTTACAACGGCGCGGGTTATTACGGGTGGCAAAAGCAGTCAAAGTTTTTAAGCGTCCAGGGGCTGCTTGAGTACGCGCTGGAAAAATTTCTCGGTGCCGGCGTAAAGACAACGGGCGCGAGCAGGACAGACGCGGGAGTCCACGCTTACGGGCAGGTTGTAAATTTCAGGGCCCACACCCCGCTTGACGCGGCAGGCATGAAAGCCGTATTAAACGGGCTGCTGCCCGAAGACATAAGGGTCATAAACGCGTCTTTGTGCAATCCCGGGTTTAACGCGCGGCACAACGTGAGAAAAAAACTTTACCGGTATGTCATAAGGAATTCGGGAATAATGTACCCTTTTTACAGGGATTTCTGCTGGCACCTTGATAAAAAAACAGATACGGAAAAGATTAAAGCCGTGCTTCCGCTTTTTGAAGGGGTAAAGGATTATTTTTCGTTTACGCGCTCGGGCGGTGAAACGGAAAATTATGAGAGGCGCGTTGATTCCATTAAGATGACCTGCAGGGGAAGGGACATATTTCTTGATTTTACGGCAAAGAGTTTTTTATACAATATGATAAGAAAGATAACAGCCGCGCTTGTGTGTGTTGGAGACGGGGAGATGAATGAGGGTGATATCAGGAAAATGTTTGAGGCCAGGGACAGGCGGCTGTGCAGGCATCTTGCGCCGCCGGGCGGCCTTTACCTTGTAAAAATCATATACGAGAGGGAAAATGGAAACACTTCTGCTGATTGACTCTAATTCATACGCTTACAGGGCGTTTTACGCCATGCCGCCTTTAACGGCGCAAGGAGGGGTGGAGGTTCACGCGGCCTTCGGTTTTTACAAGATGATTGAGCGGGTAATGGAGAGCAGAAAGCCTGACTACCTGGCGCTTGTCTTTGACCATCCTGAGCCCACGTTCAGGCACAAGCTTTACGCGCAGTACAAGGCGCAGCGCGAAAAGATGCCGGAGTCGCTGCAGGCGCAGGTTAAGATGATCAAGGA
>DSBP01000227.1 GCA_011049465.1 bacterium
ACAGCACAACCACACCCGCTATCAGGACAACAGCGATAATGAATACAAATAAACTTCCGCCCTTCTTTTTTCTGCGTTTTGCCTGCTTTTTAGATGTCTTTTTGGTTCCCTTTTTTGCCTTCTTTTTTGCCATTACATCCTCCTTATTTTAATTGCCCGCGCTGAGCACGGCAATTTTTCCCGCTGCGTGGTCGGTTGTTAAAACCCTTCCGTCAGTAAATACGGCAACTCCTATCGGGCACATCAGCTGGGCCTGCCTCATATCCTTGTCTATTATCTTTTTATTCCTGCCGTCAAGGTCATGCCTGAATACCCTGTGATTTGTCGGGTCTGAAATATAAATCTTTTTATTCTCCCAGTCGATGTCAAGATACGGCTCCATGAGGCAGCTTCCCACCTGCTGAGCGTCCGCCCATCCGTCAATTTTAAATTCCCTTACATATTTGCCCTCAGAAGTCAGAACCTGCAGCCTGTAATTCTTCCTGTCAAGAACATAGATATTGTTGTCCGGCCCTGCTTTTATGCCAAAGGGCTCAATAAACTCGCCCGGCCCTTTTCCGCCGCCCTTCTTCCCTATGGTAAGCAGAAACCTGCCGTTTTTATCAAACTTCTCGATTTTCCCGAACCCTGTGTCGCAGATGTATATATTGCCCTCTTTATCAACCGCGCAGTCCCGCGGCCCCCACAAACCGCTGTCGCGGCCCACATCAAATAAAAAGCTCCCTGTATTGGAAAAGACCTGCACCCTTCCGTTCCATGTATCAGCCACATATACGGTCCCGTCAGAAGCCACATCAATACCGCAAGGCTCCCTGAACTCACCCGGCCCCGCTCCTTCCTTTCCCCACGCGGTCACAAAGTTGCCGTCCCTGTTAAATTTTTGTATCCTGTGATTTTTTGAGTCCGCCACATATATGTTTCCGGCCGCATCAACCGCAATCCCCCTCGGGGTCGAGAAAAAACCGCGCTCCTGCCCCGGCCCGCCGCCGGTTTGAAGTATGTTCTGGGGTTCAGCCGCTATTTTACGCTCGTTCCTGACCTTTGCCGGCAGCGTCATAAAAAAAATCATTACAACTATGCAGACAAGCAGGGTGCATATAATTATCACCTCCTGCTTTGACATTCTTGACAAATCTATCATGTTTATCTCCTCCTTGTAAATATTGCGGGCAATTAAAGCCCCGCTCTCTTACTGCTGCCAGAATTCCTTAAGGTCCTTCCTTATATATACCACAAAATCATAGGAACCAAGGTCGTTCCATACTTCCCTGTACATAAAACGCCTCCACAGCATCTCTATCTTGCCCTGCTGCCCCGGCTTGCTTAAGAGCGGCGCGCTCCACCACTTTTTCTCATCAGGAGCCCACCAGTCCCTGAGCTTGTAGCGCTCATAATAGTATTCATCTTTCAGGAGGTCATAAACCCGCTGGTCATGCCCTCTTGCCGCCTCCTCAATTCCCGACAGGATAATCGGCTTGCCCTTTTCGCTCTCAGGTATGTTCCTGGGCTGATAGGCTATTTTTTTAAACTCCCGCAGATACCAGGCAAACGGCCATGTGCAGTAATCCTCGCAGACAATCTCAAGGTTATAAGGGTCAAACGCCCTGAATTCCTGGCTCTCCCATTTTTGTGATTTTAACGCGTAGGCAAACTTTTCTATCTTCGCGGCCACGTGTGTCGTGTCCGTTGTTGACTGAACATATACAAGAGATTCCTTCGGCGATGCTCCGGCGCCGAAAAAACTGACCTGCACAGCGCCGTGCAGCGACGCCATCGCGAGAAGAACAAATACCGCGAGCCCAAGGTCGCGCCTGATACCCCAGTCCTTTCGCCGGTATAGTTCTCCTGCCATCTGCCCGGCAAGAAGCGACATTGGCACGAGCGGGTGAATCGCCAGCCACGGCATCCTCTCGCCTGCCCACGAGTAAATCAGCATTGACATTATCCACCAGTATATGCAGAAGATGTTAAAAAATGTCCGCTTTACGGGGTTCACAATAAAGTAAACCGACGCCATGAGCATGAAGAATACCGAGTGCATCTCATAAAACGGTATCAGCAGTGCGTAAAAATAAATGGGCTGGCTTCCGCGCTCAACGCCGTGCTGGCCAAGCCAGTAAATGAGCGCCCATGTATAGCCGTCCCATATGCCTTTCAAGTTTCTGAAAAAATTATGAAACCCGGGCTCTTTATTGAAATAAAAGCACGCGTGAATCAGCAGGAATACAAGCAGCGCGTATATAAAATGTTTTTTTCCTTTTCCCAGCCAGTACTCAACCGCGCCATAGACCTTGTTTTCAACAGCGAATTTTTCCGGATTATTCCTGAGGGAATACTCCCATATCCACCTGAAGAAAAGAAAGGAACCAAAAATGGCCAGGGTTATATAAGTGACCTCTTTGGTGGCCCAGGAAAGCGCCAGCCCCACTGCCGCAAGCATTAACCACCCCAGCCGCTTTGTGTCAAAATACCGCAACAACCCCACAAGGAGCATAAGCGTGTCACCCGCTATGTAAATGTCATTTCGGATATACCTCGATTGGTAAACAAATATCGGAGACAAACATATGACAATCCCGGCGAATATTGCCCCCCATTTCCCGAGGTATGGCCGCAGATACAGCACCATTACCAGGCACAGTATTCCGTAAATGGCCGGAAATATTCTGGCCGAATAGTCCGTAACTCCAAACATAAAATATGCCAGCGCGTTCGCGTGAAACAGAAACGGGCCGTGAAGCATGGGGTTGTAGGAGTAACCGTCTCCCTTAAAGAGCTTGTAAGAGTAAAAAGCGTGCATGGATTCATCGTGATGCATGGGCTTTACCCCGAGGTCAATAAACCTCAGCATAATTGCCGCGGCAAATATGGCTATCCAGATAATCACTTCCCTGTTTACGGCAAAACCTTTGCCGGGCGCAGCCACTGCCGCCGGTTCCGCCTCTTCCTCATCATCATCAATATAAGCCGGCTCCGGAACTGTTAAATCATCCGGCTTTGCCGCCTTTTCCGGCCGCCCCTTATCCGCCTTCTTCCTCTCAGGCTGTTTTTCCGGGGAAGCTTTAGCCGGCGCAGCGCCGAGCTTTGCTCCGCAGGTATCACAAAACCTGTTTTCCTTGGGGTTCTCAGCCGCGCATTTGGGGCATTTTAAATTATCAGCCATCACTTCCTCCTCTATCTTCTTATTCTGTATATTTTGGTCTCAAGCCTGTTCTGATAGGCTATGTCCATAAACTCATTGAATTTATCCAGCCCTTCGGGGCTCTTGGCGTGTTTGTCCCTCTCGAGCGCGCCCACATAAACATACTCCACATTATATTTTGCCATCAGCTCTTTTGCCAGCTCAATATCCGTTGTTTCGTATATGGTATCCACATCAGCCTGCCGCCTTCCGGCCTCGTCGCCCGAGCCCCTCCACTGCAATTCGTGCCCGGGCCATCCTATTACAGTGGGTATGCCGGTAAAGGAGGCAATCCTGGCGAACTCCGTGTACTGCCCGCCCCACGCCTCAAGTATGACAGGCGCGCCTTTAATATTCTGCCGCAGCCACAGTATGGCCTGATAATCGCCCGCAGCCGATATCCTTCCGTGGTAGGAAAGCGTCTTAAGAAAATCCATCCCGTCAAGCGTGTAGTAGCCCCTGAACCCGCCGGTTTTGACGCTTGAAGC
>DSBP01000013.1 GCA_011049465.1 bacterium
TGCGTCTGATACATACAGAATGTCATTTACATAATCATACCGCAATCCATGCGGGTTATTAAAGACAGCTTCTTCACGCGGCCCATCCTGATATCCCGCGGCGCCTGTTCCGGCGAACGTTGATATATAGCCGGTTGCACTGTTTATCATTCGTATTACATTATTCGCGCCGTCAGCTATATAAATTTCATCCGCCGAGGGGTTTATGGCCATATAATTCGGGTTGTTAAAGGCGGCATGGGGAACAACATTTCCGTCTCCCCAGTACCTGCCGATTCCGGCCAAAAGCATAGTCTCTCCATATACGCCAAACAGGGCCGAATATGATGCTGTTAAGATAAAAAAAGAGAGATAAATTCGTTTCATTCTTCTCCTCTTGAAATATGGTTATAGATAATATATCGGAATTATAGAGGGAAACTTTATCTTTTTATTCAAATGCCTACCCTTCCGCGACTGCCTCAATTTCAACAGAAGCGTTTTTCGGCAGGGCCGCGACAGCAACAGCGCTGCGCGCGGGTTTAACCCCGGGCAGCCGCTCCTCAAAAGCCTCGTTTACAAACTTCATATCGTCAATATTCTTTAAATACACGGTGAATTTGACTGTTTTTTCAAGCGAACTGCCTGCAGCCTCAAGTATGGCGCTGATATTGTCAAGAATCAGTTTTGTGTCCTTGTGAACGCTCTCTGATTTTAATATGCCTTCGGCCGGGTCAATAGCAAGCTGCCCCGAGACAAATATAAACCCGTTTGATTTAATTGCCTGTGAGTAAGGGCCTAAAGGCGCCGGAGCCCCGGAAGAAACCACCTGTTCTTTTGCCATAATTGTCACCCCTTTACTTTTTTTTATATTATAGCCCTGATTTGCCTCAAAATCAACAGAAACATCAATAGAGACAGTTATCTGTTTTCTAATTTGCAAATTGTAAATTCAAAATTTTAAATTGTCTTATCTCAAAACTTCGCTATTATCTCCAAACCTTTTTGCAAAACCGCCTCATTCTCCTTATCTCCCGGCACATAATCCGCGAACTTTACAATGTCGCATTCTTTTAAAAACTCTCCGGCAATGTCAAGTTTTTTATCGCCAAATCCTGCCTTTTTCAACGCCGAAAGTATCTCCGGTGTGGTAAGTTCGTAAATCGATACCCCTGTCCTGGCAGAGAAAAAATACCTGACAGCCTCATATAACAGGGTGTATCCTTTTTTTACATTTCCCTTCTTTATCTCAGTTGCTGCCTTCACGGCCATCTTTTCCGCTTCCCTTCTGAAGTCAACAACAGCATCCGGCACGAATTCTTCTTTCTTTCTTCCAAAAATAAAATAATAGGCCGCGCCTGCGGCTATTATAAAAAATATGCCGAGCAGGATATACGGCAGAATATCCCGCAGCCTGAACTCAAGGCTAAGCCTGATTTCGCGTATGTCCGAATGAACCTGCGGCGCAGGTGCCTCTGTAGGCGTTGGGCTCGCCGGCAGCAGGCGCCTGCCGCTCTCAACATTTATTGCAACAGGCTTTGTCTGAATCTCCTTTATCGCCCCTGTCTCCCCGTCCGCAAACCTCACAGTTGCCGGTTCTATGGTATTTTCTCCTGTTTTTACGGGTATAAGGTCAAAATGCCTTGTAACTGTTGTTTCAACCCTGTTGTTTATCATGTTTATTCCGCTTTGCGAATAGGTGCCCGAGAGCCTGAACCCGTCAAATGAAGGCGGAACCAGTTCAGGCTGCCTTACCACACCGCCCTGCCCCTGGATTTTAACAGTAATCGTATACCTTACAGCCTCTCCAAGCTTTGCCTTGTTTTTGCTGACAGAAGCCGCAGCTTCCACAACCTCCTGCCCGAAAACCGGAGTGAAGAAAACAACTATAAAGATTATCATAAACAAACGTTTCATTGCGCCCGCCTCTTTATCATTTAAACAATTTCATTATAAAATTCTCTCTTATTTCTATGGCTTTTTCAGGGCATATCTCCTGGCATATAAAACACCTAATGCATTTGTCATAATCGCATCCAATCTTTTTCCTTTCATCATAGTTAAGTGCGTCAACAGGACAAGCCTTTACGCAGCGCAGGCACCCGGTGCACGTTTCCTTTATAAATACCTGTTTGGGCGTAAGCAGGTTCTTTCCTATTCCTTTGAGAAAACCCGGGATAAAGGATCCGAGCCTGTCAACAGGCCTGAAATCCTTCCTTAAGGCCGTTTCAATGCTGTCCCCTAAAACCTCAATCTCCGGATTTTTTCCCTTAAGCACATCCCTTTTATACACCATATTTGTGAAGGCCTTTTCCGGCGCCATCCCCACAATCTTCGGAGCTATAAAGTCAACGCTGAATCCGTCAGCGCCCGTCAGAATAACACCCAAATCAAAGGGGTCTCCGCTGCCCGGGCCGTTGCCCTCCATGGCAGTTATGCCGTCAACTATATTTAAATCCGGCGGCCTGGCGTTATAAACATCTATAAGTATTCTGGCAAAAAGCTCCCTGTCGCGGCCCGCCCGCATATGATACCCTGCCTTTACCGGCCCGGGAATAATACCAAACATGTTTTTAACACACAGTGTCATATACATCAGTCCATGGGTCTTGAATTTTGGAAGATTTATTATCCTGTCAACTTTCTTTATCAGCACGGATGTCTTAAAGGTTTTGTAGTTAAGCGCCCGGCTGTTGGTTATCTCTTCTTCCTCTTTGAGCTCCGACAATTCCGCCCCCTCTTCTTCGATAACCTTGAGGCAGCCGTTTACTTTCGCTCCCGCCCTGAATGACCCGACTCCGGGGCTGTCCGCCACATAAATTTTGGATGCGTTCCTGCGCATCACACGGATAACAGCACGCAAAAACTCCGGATGAGTTGTTACCGCCTTTTCAGGAACCGCGGGCATAAGCGCGTTCACCTTCAAAAGAACCGTTTCGCCTCTTTTTACAAATTTATCAATGCCCCCCAGAAGCTCAAGGCTTTCCTCGATTTTTTCGGCTATGAGGCCCGCGTTGTATTCGGCACATTTTTTAATGACGACTTTATCCATTTTTATCTCCGGAATCATGGTAAGCTCGGCCGGTTTTACTGCCTGTGTATTTCTATGCTCTCCGCTATCAGGGACGCTATCTCTTCCGCGCTCTTTTCGTTTTCCTCAGCGCTCCTGCCCCTGACATCAATTCCGATTTTTGTCCAGTAAGCAACGGAGTCGGTCATGATAAGCGTTCTCTTTGCCTTAATTTCAGCGAAGGTAAAAGAGTGCGTCGGAAACTGCTCGGGCCCGCCAAAATCAAACCTGCCCTCAAATCCCTTTCGAGAAGCCTGCTCTGCCGCCGCCTCAAGCTGCGCGGCAAATTTCAGGGGCTCGTTAACCCTGAGATAATAAGAGTTTCTATCTTCCGTGTGCGCCATTTTCATTCTCCTTGGTTTATTTTCCTGATATCAGTTTACATTTAAACAGAAAAATTTCAAGTTTTTTCGAGAGCCTCAACAAGGACAATTTAAAATTTGGAATTTTCAATTTGCAAGTTAGTACGAACACCGAAAGACAAAACGCTTAGACGGGGATGAACCCACTACTGTCCAAATTAGGATGAATAAAAAGGCCTAACCTCAATTTGCCATATTGGTATAATATGGCAAACAGCGAATAAAATAAGGAGGTTAGGCCATGAA
>DSBP01000260.1 GCA_011049465.1 bacterium
ACAAAATACTTTTTATTTGCTTTAATATATATATATATATAAATTAAATAAGAAATGGGTGAGAAATTAAGGAGAATTAATGCGAAAAGCAGTCAGGGTTATTCTGTTATTATGTGTGTTATTCCTTATAGTGCCGGCCGCAATCTTATCAGCGCCGTCACCTACGCCAACTGTGGGGCCGGGGTTTATCTATGACAATTTTGCCACAAACGGTCTTGTTTACGCAATGACAAGAAGCGCCAATACCCTATATATAGGTGGGAGTTTTTCAAGGGTGGGACTCAGGACAGGCTCTTTTATAAACACGAATTTTCAGGGCAACCGCATAACATCGCCCATGATGCCGCAGGTGGACGGAATTGTTTACGCCATTGCGCCTGACGGAAGCGGCGGTTATTATATAGGGGGGACCTTCTTATATGTTGCAGGAGAGCCGCGCACAAGGCTCGCGCATATTATGAGCGACGGCGCTTTAAACCCAAACTGGCGGCCTTCTGCCAACAGTACAGTAAGGGCTTTGGCGGTAGTGGGGTCAAGGGTGATTGCGGCTGGCCAGTTTACTACGGCGTCAGGGACCGGCGGCTCATACGAGTCCCGCTTAAGGTACGCGGTATTTGAGGCCTCAACCGGCGCGCTTGTGAATTATTCAATAAACCCCGAATTTAACAGCACGATTTACGCGCTCAATTCATACAGCACTTACGCTGTCTTTGTGGGCGGCGCATTTACATCCGTTAACGGCGACAGCACGAGGCAGTACTTGGTGATGCTTAACACTAATACCGGCGCGGTTTATACATACGATTACAGGCTTAATGGTATTGTTTGCGGAATAGCCATGATGGGCAGCCAGCTTTATCTTGGCGGTGCGTTTACGACGGTCAATGGAGGCGCAGTGGCAAGAAACAGGATAGTAAAGTACAATTCTTTTACGTCGCCGTCATTGCCGGACGCTTTTTTTAACCCTGATGTCAACAGCACTGTTTACGGGCTGTGCGCAAATCCGTCCAACAACGTGCTTTATGCCACGGGCAATTTTACCACGGTTAACGGTTCTTTAATCAGGAACTACGCGGCTGCCTTTGTCACCACCACGGGCGCGGCAACAGGATGGAACCCGAACCTAAATGATTATGGCTGGGTGCTATCAACCAACGGGTCTTATGTGTATGTGGGCGGAAATTTTGACAGGGTAAAGGGCACAACCCCAAGGGCGCACGCCGCGGCATTTCACGCGGATACAGGCTCAACTTACACACAGTGGCAGCCAAACCCTGACGGCACAGTTTACGCGCTCGCGCATCCTGATCCGGCTTCTTATGATGTAGCTGTCGGAGGTAACATAAGGGCGCTGAAGTCGTTTGAGAGGAATAACCTTGCCGCGGTAATGTACTCTTCCTACGGGGTTTATGCATGGAACCCTGATGTGAACGGCACGGTCAGGGCGCTCGCGCTCGCACACAACAAAATTTACGCGGGCGGCACATTTACCACGGCAAACGGGTTTGTCTCAAGAAACCGCGCTGCCGCGTTTGATTTGTCCTCAGGAAATGTTGACACGTGGGATCCGGACGTTAACAATGCTGTGTATGCGATAAAGCCGCATTTTTACTCGGATGGTATTTTTATTGGGGGTTCATTTACTTTGGTTAGGGGGACAACCAGGAATAGGATTGCTTATGTAAATAACTCTACGGGAGTTCCGATGGGGTGGAACCCGGATTTTGACAATACTGTCTGGGCCATTGAGACCACTGATAACGACGAATTTATAGCTGTTGGGGGAGCATTTACATCAAGCGCTGCCGGGACAAGGGGCGGGCTCGCTTTTTTTGACCAGAGTGGCAATGCACTGTCTGTAAATCCTAATGCAGACGGTACTGTCTACTCGCTTGCGGCGTCGGGCAAAGAGGTGTTTATCGGAGGAGATTTCAAATTGATATTCGGGGCAACAAGGAACAGAATCGCCTCTTATGATATATACAAAGGCGTTCTCACGGCTTTTAATCCAAACGCGAACAGCACAGTCTGGGCGCTTGAAGCGTCGGAAAGCGGCCTTATTATCGGAGGCGCGTTCTCGGCGATAAGCGGGTTTTCACGCAGCAGGATTGCTTCATATGATTTTGGGATGGGCGCAGTATCGTCCTGGAATCCGTCGAGCAGTTCAACTGTTTACGCAATAGCAAGCTACCTTGACAAGGTGGCGTTTGGCGGGCTCTTTAGCCGTGTCTCAAACCTGCCGCACGGGTACGGCGCTGTTGTTGAGTGCCCGCCTGAGAGGTACACACCCACGGCGACAGCCACACGCACTTTTACACGCACTTTTACACGCACTGCCACGCCCACGCGCACGCCTACAGGCACATTCACAAGGACAGCCACGCCTACGAGGACAGCGACAGGAACATTCACACGGACAAGTACGCCTACTGCTTCGCCGACATTTACACGCACGCCGAGCCCTACGCGGACAGCGACGCCCACATTCACTCCAACGCCTGTTGCTGTTTATCCGATGCCGTTTTACGACACCTTCTCAACTGACAAGGACTGGGATTACGGGATTGAGTGGGAGCGCGGTATGGCCATGGCATCGGGCGGCCACAGCGCGGGTTCCGGAGACCCTGACCATGACGTGACAGGGGACGGATTTGTCGCAGGGACAGTGTTGGGTGGAAATATGTCAACAGCCGAGAATCATGACTATTATTATCTGACCTCGCCGTTTATAAACGCGGGTGCCGCAGGAAGCCTTGAGTTCAGGTTCTGGAGGTTCTTAAACACGGATTATGACACATATATACCCTGCCAGGTTGATGTTTATGACGGAGCCGGATGGGTAAATATATTTACCAGCGGTGCCGGCGGAACAATGGACAGTGCGTGGACAGAAGAGGTCTATGATGTGACAGCCTATAAAAACAGCAATTTCAGAGTGAGGTTCGGGCATGCTGTCCTTAACGCGGCAGGCGCGTGGATAATGTCGGGATGGAACATTGACGATGTTTATATAGGCCCGCCGTTTACTCCTACCAGTACCGTAACGCCCACATTTACGGTCACTCCGACAGTGACGCAGACAGTAACGCAGACAGTGACGCAGACAGTGACGCAAACGGTTACGCAGACAGTAACGCAGACCGTTACTGTAACGCCCACATATACGCGCACGCCCACGCCGACATTTACAGCCACGCCAACCGCGACTTTGACGCATACCAATACATTTACGCCGACTGTAACGCCTACGCTAACCGCCACTCAAACAATAACTCCGACCCACTCTATTACAGAGACGCCCACAGAGGTTATCTATTCGCCGACCATAACACCCACGCATTCTGTGACGCCTACGGTTACACAGACCTCTACGTTTACGCCTACATTTACACATACTCCCTCGGCAACGCCGACAAACACTCCGACAGCGACCCCGACATTTACGGTAACTCAAACCGCGACGCAGACCGTAACACAGACAGTAACGCAGACTGTGACGCAGACTGTGACGCGGACAGTGACTTCCACAATAACGCCGACTTTTACGTTTACTCGGACAGCTACCGACACAGTTACCTTAACCATGACGCCCACGCTTACCTGGACAAATACGCCGAGGCCCAGCCTGACAGCCACGCTTTCATCGAC
>DSBP01000105.1 GCA_011049465.1 bacterium
ATATACATCTGAGAAACCAGGGTTTTCATCTCAGCCGGAAGCTTTGGAGGCGGGTTTACTCCGTCTTTCCAGCCCTTGCCCTTCTCTTTTTTGGCGGATTCGACCTCTTCGTACCACGGGGTTTTTCTGTACCAGCGCCTCGTGATCTCCTTGCTTATATGAAAACCGTCGTAAAGAAACCTGCATTCATCAGGAGTGCCGAGAACATCCACGACCATAATAGAGCCGGATGAATCTACGCCGAATTCAAATTTTCCGTCAACATTTTCAATGCCGGCTTTTGCGCATTCCCCGGAAATCAGGCTGTTGATGAAAACAATCATCTCTTTCACCTTTTTCATGTCGCCGGCGCTGAGGCCAGATATTTTTTCAGCCTCGTCCCAGAGGAGATACCTGTCGGTATGCTCAAGCTTTGTGGAGACATCAAGAAGAGGCGGGTTCAAAACTTTGTCAACAGCCGGCTCGCGCTCAAGGCCGAGTTCCCTATAGGTGACAGATCCGTTTTGAATCCTTTTAAAGACGCTTGAACCGGCTGTAAGCCTGTTGCGGTAAATAACCTCAAGAGGTATCAGGAAATTGTTTTGTTTTGCGGTATATGCGGAATAATCGTAGGAGTTGCTTTTTTCGTCATAAGGCGGCTTAATGACGCGCACAAGCCTGACGCGCATAATATTTGAAGATTTGTTTAAATCGTTGAGTTTTTTCGGTGAGCCCTGCTCGACAAGCCCGAGGAAGTGGGTCTTTATTCCGTTTTGTTCAAGCAGCTCAAAAAAATGGGACGATAAAACACAAAGGGCCGCGCCCTTGTCAGGGATTAAATCAGGCATCTCTCCCCAGTCAAAGACAGAATACCTGTCGGAAAACCTGAACTCGCCCTCGCCCTCTGTTTTTTCAGACGGGTTTTTTATAATCTCAACCTCTTTTACGCTTCCCATGGTTTCTCCTTTTTAATAAACTACTGGCCGAACATTCCCTTGAACATTTCCATGGCTTTCTGCACATCTTCGTCATCGTCATCTGATGACGCGGCAGGTTTTTTTGACGCGCCCTGCTTCATCATGGCTCCGCCCATCATATTGTCCATATCAACAAGTTCAAGGCCCTTTGTGGCGAACATTGAGTCGGGAACAGAAGCACCTGCTTTTACTTCAGTCACTTCAACCGCTGTTTTGTAGCCGCCGGACAGGCTCTCTGATTTCATTATGAATCCGTCCTTTTTTGAGCGCCATTCCGTAACGCTTACATCAGAGCCCGACAGATTGCAGGTGTATTTGTATATGTCGCAGTTTACGCCGTTGATTTTGGCTGAGCCTGATTTGGACGCGGCTTTCCTGCATTTTGAATAGGCAAGGTCGCCGGCTTCGTCAGAGGCGCCTTCTTTGAACTTCATCTTCATTCCCTTTTTTGTGGAGGGGTCAAAGGAGTACATGTTGTTCCCATCTATTATAGTGGCGAATTTGGAGGTTTTTCCCGTAGAGGGGTCCTTGCGCTCGCCTTCTGTCCGCATCTTTCCGTTTTTATAATAAACAGACTGCTCCATGGACATTGGCTTGGAGTTTTTGTCGGTTATTGTTGTCTTTGTTTTCCAGCTTCCGCTTTTAAACGGGATGTGTCCGAACATGTCATCTTTTGAAGAAGCGTGCAGCATTGAAACGGAAAAAGCAAGGCAAAGAAGAAAGACAGCGGATTTTTTCATTGAAGCCTCCTTTTTAAAACGGTTTATTCCGCAATTATGAATGGCGCGGATTTCAGCACGGGTATTTTATAACATTTTTTATTTTCAGTCAATTACCATGTGTGTTTATAGAAGGTCTTGATTTTGTTGTAAAGGTTGACATTGGCATAGCCCTTGAATATTGAGCGGAGCGCTTCTGTAAAGCCTTTGAGGCGGAAGATGACCCTGTGGCCGGCCGGAAGCCCGGCATTTGTGTGGGATAAAATTTCATCTTTTGTATGGGGAAGGTTCAGTATCCACACGCCGGTTTTTTTTATTTTGCGGAAAGCAATAACCGGATAGGCGTTGTTGGCAAGGACGTAGTTTTTCAGGCCCTGCATGTCATATGTAATATAAAGGCCGCCCTGAGGCTCCTCTTCCCTTCCGCTGTATTTGATTGCTTTGACCTTAACCGGGGTTTTAAGTTTTTTTATCTTAAATTGCCTGCCGGCGGATAAAGCTGCCTGTGCTGTAATTATTATTTCCTTATTCTCTTTTATTAAAGAGGCAAAAAGTTTTGCGATACCCGAAGGAGGGCATGACTGAGCTGTTATAACAACAATTTTTTCGCTGATTTTTCCCGGGGGCCGCATGTAAGCGGGTATTCCCGCGGAAAGCAGGTACTGTTCAAAGTGTTCGTTATCATAAGCTGACGGGTCTCTTAAGACGGGGACGCTGAAAATGTTCTTAAAACTGGAGAAGCGGTCAAATTTTTCAGATTGTGAGGCCAGTTCCGCTGCGAGCGGCAGAACAAGCGGCTGAGCCAGTATTCCCGCGCTGAAAAGAATGAGTTCTTTGGCGCCGCCCAGCAAAGACTGGTAAGCCTGTTCGCAGTAGGTCTCTTTTGTGCACATATAAGGGTCAAACCAGGCTGATGTGACTTTGCCCGGCGCTATGCTTCGCAGGTAATTAATAAGAAGGCTTCCGTGAACCGGAAGAAAAGGGGTTTTAAGAGGGTCCCGCGCCTCTGTACCTGCGGAGATTCCGTCAAAGAGAGGCGCAAGTTTCTCGATGTCATAGCCGTTGTTGATGTAATTGCCGAACCACTGCGGCAGTTTCAGTATTAACTTTACTTTCTTATTTATTTTTTTAGCGGGGGCAATGATGTATTTCTTTGAGGCGTCAAGGATGAGTTTTGACCTGAATTCTTCTTTTGTCTTTTTCCCCCTTGCCTTTTCGCATGACGGGCACCGGCACACCGTGAAAAACCAGTCGTCAATTATTATTTCATTAAAGACAGCGGCTGCCCTTTCAAATTCGGCTTTAAGTTTTTTTAATGCGGCGGGGTCGGAATAACACCCGGTGGCAGAAGAAAATTCGTTGAAAGAGGTTTTGGAGGAAAAGTGCGTCGGCGTAACCGCGCCCGAAACTTCAAAACCCTCTTTTTCAAGGGATTTTTTTGCGGAGGAAAGCAGCCTGGTATCGGCGTGATATCCGTCGCGGTAAGTCTCAAGATAGACTTTTTTAACCGAAAGGGAGTTGAAAATTTTCATGAATTTGAGTATTGAAGGGCCGTAATCACGCACGTCAAAAGCCGTGAAATAGAGGGAATAAAAGAAATTCTTTACGCTGATTTTTTTTCCGGGAAGCTGGGGGTATGATGTTATAAGCGGGTCCCTCGGAACCGAGATCGGTTCCAGGGCGAGAGCCCTGTATTTTTTTGAAGGGTAGTTAAGAGCCTCCACAAAATCCTTTTGCAGAACTGACAGTTCTTTCATATATACTCCTTTTACCAACAAAATACATTATACGCCTTAAAAACAGGTAATGCAACTGAAATTAAGCGTCCCAGAAACCGCAATAGGAACAATTGAAAAGGCCGTTTAATCCATGTATAATAACGTTATCAACGCGTTAAATACATTCACCCAACGGGTGAGAAGGAGAAAACG
>DSBP01000217.1 GCA_011049465.1 bacterium
GTGGGAAACGGAGAATGACGCGGGAGTGGCAGTGGCGAACGGCGTATATTTCCTCAGAGTGAGCGCTGAAAACAAAGTGATAACGAAAAAAATGGCTGTTATAAGATAAAAAATGTGTTATAGGAATTATGGAGCGATTATTATGGCGATAGTTATATTTTTGATTATGTTTATTCCGTTGTTGCGAATGCCCCGGGCCCTTGCTCTGAACCGCTTTGGTGCAGGGAAGGCCCGGGATTTTTTTATAATATCCTGCTGAACGGTTATTTATAAAGTAAAAACACGTATCCCGCAAAATTAACCAAAAATTAACAAATCCAATGGCGTATCTTAACCGATTTGATATAATATATGCAGGTGACAGGGCGCATAAACTGCAGATTAACAGGAGATAAACAAATGGAAAAACTTATAGCGGTTGTTGATGATGAGGATGATATACGCGAACTTGTGAGTGTGAGCCTTAAAAAGGCGGGTTTTAAAGTCAAGGAGTTTTCAGGCGCTGACGCGCTTGTGCGGTCATTGTCAAAGGCGCTTCCTGACCTGATAATACTTGACCTTATGATGCCGGGCATTGACGGGCTTGAGGCGTGCAGGATGATAAAAAAGGACGAGCGCTATGCCGCGGTGCCGATAATTATCCTTACTGCCAAAGGGGACGAAGCGGACAGGGTTGTCGGGCTTGAGATGGGCGCTGACGACTATGTGACAAAGCCGTTTTCGCCGCGGGAGTTGTCCGCGCGGGTAAAGGCTGTGCTGCGGAGGGGGGCGCCCGCCGGGCAAAAAGACGGCGTTGAGATTAAGGCGGGGGATATAACAATAAACGCGGCAAAACACGAGGTTCTTGTGAAAACAAGAAGAGTTGAGCTGACCGCCACGGAATTCAGGATTTTAAGCATACTTGCGGAGGGGCGGCAAAGGGTATTCTCGCGGGAGCAGCTGCTTGACTCTCTGTGGGGGAACGAAAAGACGGTTGTTGACAGGACCATAGATGTGCACATAAAACATTTGAGGGAAAAGCTGGGTACTGCGGGGAAGATGGTTAAAAATATCCGCGGCGTCGGCTATAAAATGGAATGATAAAAAAAAGGTTTTTTGTAAAAATATTCTCCGGATATTTTCTTGCGGCAATTATTCTGCCCCTGCTTATTGCCCTGTTCACCGTCTCAATTATAAGGAGTCATTATCTTGAGACGCTTGGAGCGGGGCTGAAAGCCGAGACAATAATACTTGAAACAAAAACAGGCGAGTTTCTCAGAAAGGCCGATTATAAGGGGCTGAGGGATTATATAGGGATAATAAGGAAGGATATAAGCGCGAGAATAACGGTGGTTGACAGGGATGGAATTGTTATAGCCGATTCGGACAGCGATTACAGGAGCATGGAGAACCATATTTACAGGCCGGAAATCGCGGCCGCGTTCAGCGGGCTGACGGAAACGGTAATCCGCTACAGCGAATCAACCGGGACCGAGATGCTTTATTGCGCCATGCCGGTAAAAGACGAAAACGGCGCTGCTGCGTGGGCTCTAAGGACATCATATTATGTATCAGGGGTAAACGCCCTTATAAACAGCCTCTTATCGCGTATTGGCGCTGTCACTATTCTTATAGTTGTGTTGTCGCTGGTTGCCGCGTTTTTTATAGCGAGAAGGATATACCTGCCCGTAAAAAGGCTGGCAGCGGCCTCAAGAGAGATGGCATCGGGCAATTTTGGGGCAAGGGTTGTTATCCATGAAAAAAATGAGCTGAAGGACCTGGCTGATGCGTTTAACGAACTTGGCGCGGAAATAGGAAAGCTTATTGCGGAGCTTACGGAGAAAAACACCCAGATAAACACGATAGTATCATCCATCGCGGAAGGGCTGATTGTTGTTGATGAGAAAGGCTCCGTAATACTTGTAAACAGCAGTTTTAAAAAGATTGCGGGAACGGACTGCGCCGGCAGCGGGTTTTACTGGGAGTGTTTTATGCCGCCGGGGTTTAACGGGGTCCTTGAGTCCGCTTTGAAAAAAAAGAAAAACTGCATAGAACAGCTTGAAATCAATTCCAGGGTATATCTTTGCTCGGCCACGTACATGGAAAACAGCGGGCACGCGGCAATGATAATGTATGACATAACCGAGTTTAAGGAGCTTGAGCGGATAAAAAAGGATTTTGTGGCGAATGTTTCGCACGAGCTTAAAACACCGCTTACCGCGATTAAGGGTTTTGCCGAGACGCTTGAGCCGGAGGTAAAAACAGCCGACGCGAAGCGCTACCTCGAGATAATAAAAAACAACACCGAAAGGCTGATAAATATCGTGTCGGACCTGCTGACCCTCTCTGAACTTGAGCAGCCGGATGTCGTTTTTAACGGGGAAGAGGCGGACATTGAGGCTGTGATAAAGGATGTTGCGAGGATTTTTGAGGCAGCGGCAAAAAAAAAGGGGCTGTATGTTAAAACATCCTTTGAACCCGGCATGGGGCGCATAAAGGGCGATACTTTCAGGCTTGAGCAGGCCCTTGTCAATATAATAGGAAACGCGGTTAAATACACTGATTCGGGCGGTGTTGAGATAAGCGCGGCGAACGCGGAAGGCGGTATTGAAATAAAAATATCGGATACGGGCTGCGGCATACCCGAAGGCGGCCTGGAGCGTGTTTTTGAGAGGTTTTATGTTGTTGATAAGTCTCGTTCAAGGAAGCTCGGCGGCACAGGGCTCGGGCTCTCAATCGCTAAGCACATAATACAGCTTCACAAAGGGGTTATAAAGGCGGAGTCGGAAAAGGGAAAGGGCTCTGTTTTTACAATCTTCCTCCCCAAATAGCAAGGCACCATCCTTTTTTAATTAACCGTTTCTTAATGGTTAATTCACCCTGTTTTAATCACGATTTTGCATAATTTATCCGGATTAACAAAGCTGTTTGAAATTTAAAAGAGGGAAAGAATACGATTGAAAAAAGGAGGTGAGGATTTAAGAGGTGATGCAGTACGGTTCGGGAACCACAAAATAAAAAGGAGGAACTTTTTAAATGTCAAAACAAATCATCAGAAGTATCACTCTTTCAATGCTTGTTCTTTTTTCCGTAAGCGGAATGCTGATGGCAGCACCTACGGTAAAGTTTTTCGGATACCAGTGGCTCAGGTATACATGGTATCAGGAGGGCGCTGAACAGGACTCTGTCAGCGACAAAAATGGTTTTAACATACCAAGGACATACATAAGGACCAGCGTAAAGGATGATGATGTCGGGTATGACGCAAGGCTGACGCTTGATATTAACAACGTGGCCGGAGCACAAACAGGCGCGGACTGGTCAATTTGGGTAAAATACGGTTATGTTGACCTTTACAAACTGATACCCATACCGGAAATGACGCTGAGGATAGGGCTGCAGAACATGTATTTCGGCACGGTTGACCCCTGGGGATATCCGATAGCCACATCTGCGGCTTTTGGCGACAGGCACAAGATAGCTCCGGCGAGCGCGGAACATGGCGTAGCGCTTGTCGGCCTGATTCCGGGAGGATGGGGGGAATACCAGCTGGCGCTTTATAACGGCGCGGGATACAAAAAGCTGGAGGACAATACCGAAAAAATGGGAGTCGCGAGCCTTTTA
>DSBP01000127.1 GCA_011049465.1 bacterium
GCCATACTCGGCGCGTTTATGATAGGTTATCCTTTTGACGGTTTTAAGACGGTTGAAAGCATGCCCCGTTTTATACTTGAAAACGGAATAGACGCCTTTAACCTGACACACCTGACGCCTTTTCCCGGGACAAGGCTCTATAAAAGGCTTGAAACAGAGCAGAGGATAACACATGTGAATTATCCCGAAGACTGGAGCCTCTATAATTTCTCAAATGTTGTGTACAGGCACGAGAACCTTGAAAAGAATGAGCTGACAGCCATAGTTGACGCGATAAAGAAAAGGCTCGTGGCTCCGGTAAAAATGCTTGTTTACAGGTTTTTAAGGACACTGTTTCTTACAAGGTCCCTGTCAAGCGCGTTTGTCGCCCTGACCTGGAACCTTGGCGTTAGAAAGGCGTTCCTGCGCGGGTTGAAGGCGAGAAAAACTGACAAAAATACTGTTTGATTTTTTTAGTTATTTGGAGTAAAATGTATATACATTATATTACTGTGACGGAGGCGCGATGGAACAGGCTAAAATGCAGGTTACCGGCGAGAGGCTTCTTATTGTCGATGATGAATTATCCATCAGGGAATCCCTTAAAATGTATTTTGAGAACAAGGGCTATTCTGTGGATACTGCGTCAAGCGCTTTTGAGGCCATTGAACTGTTAAAGTCCATGGATTATGGCCTGATAATAACCGATATCAGGATGAACGGCCTTGATGGCATAGGGCTCATAAAAAAAATGCAGGAATTCAGCGATACAACGCCGGTGATTCTGATTACCGCTTATCCTGAAGTGACGAGCGCGATTGAGGCTGTGCGGTGCGGAGTTGTTGATTATATGGTGAAGCCATTTGACGTGAAAAACCTTGAACGCATGGCGGTTGATGCCATCGGCAAAGTAAAAAACAGTGAAAAACAAAGGCTCAATCTAAACTATTCGGACGAAAAAAGAGATTTTCTGATGCGTTTTTCGCATGAAATAAGGACGCCGCTTACTCCCATACTTGGGTATTCAAAACTTCTTGCGAGGGGGGAGTTTGGCCGGTTATTTGATGCGCAGGCAGAAGCAGCGGATAATATCTATTACAACGGAAAAAAACTGAGGACGCTTGCCGAGGATATAATACTTTTCTATGCAGTTAAGTATGAGGCGGACAGGATTGAGACGGCAAAGCACAGGATAGATGAGATTATAAGGCTTGCTGTTGATGATGAGGCGAAGTTAATAAAGGAGTTCGGGCATACGCTCCGGGTTGATATTTTTGACAGGGCAGACGCTGTTGTGTGTGATATGAAAATGATTAAACGGGCAATAGTTCACCTTATTGACAATGCCGTGCAATACAGCAGGCGGAACAGCCTGATTCGCATAAGCACCAGCCTTTATAAGCTGCAGGGCGTGGATTATGTAAAATTCTCTGTAATGGATAACGCTGATAACATACAGGGCCGCAATAGAAGGCAGTTGTTCAGGCGCTTTTATGATTATGAAGGGCTGGCGCCTGATAAGTGGCTGAAAGATACAGGAGGGCTTGGCCTTGGGCTGTCCCTTGCAAAAGCCATAATTGAGGCGCATAACGGAAGAATCTGGCTTGAAGAGCAGGAAAATACGCCATGCAGTGGAAATGTATTCAGTTTTATTCTTCCATATTCAACTTAAACCTGCGGCAGCAATTGGTTTTCCGGATCTAATCATGTTATTTCTGAAAATCTTTAAAATAGTCAAAAAAAAGCCAAAAAAAGACTTGAAATAAAGGCGGATTTATAATAATATTATAGTAATAAGCTCCAAATCAAGAGGAGGTTTTTATGAATATTAAGAGAATAATCGGGTTTTTGTCAATTATATCCATCTTATCCGCTTCGGTTCTTTTTGGCGCGACAGGGCTGCTGGTGACGGCGCCCGGTGAAACCTATACGCCGGGCCAGCCAAAATCAGGAACGCCGGATTTGCAGACTTCAGGAGTGCCGTTTGTCATTACAGTTTATTCGTATGATAATGCCACATATCAGCCTGTTACAACGAACGCGTCAGTTAACCTTTCGTCATCGCAGACAGCTTCATTCAGCCCGAATCCCGCGACGCTCAGCATTGACGAGCCTGTTCAGGACTCAAAACAATATGTGACGGTAACTGTGGGAAGCGCTGTCTCGGGTGATGTGGGGATTTACGCGAACACAGGCGGCGGCATACTTCCCACAAGCGTTACAATAACTGCGCAGAACATCAGCAGTTTTTCTTTCGCGGCAGTATCAAATCAGGTCGCGGGAACCCAGTTTTCATATACCATAACAGCCATAACATCAGGCGGAGCCACAGTTACGAGTTTTAACGGTTCTGCTTCCTTAACCGCTGTTTACAGCACGAGCGGTACAGTCAATCTCGGCACAGTCAATTTTTCGGGAGGCATAGCTGCCGGCAACACAACCCTTTATAAAGCAACCGCAGGAGAGAGTCTTGTGCTTCGCTGCTCGTCAACGGTTCCGGCGGCCTCCGGAGACTCCAATCTTTTCAATGTAAATCCCAACACGCTGGACAGGCTTCTTGTCATCGGGCCGGGTCAGACAGGCGAGTTTGGAACGCAGACAGGCAACGGCAGGGCAGGCGGCTCGACAACCACGACACAGCAGACAGCAGGCGCGCCTTTTTCCGTCACGGTTTACGCCTGCGACGCGTACTGGAACACATTGAACGCCAGTTCAGGCACGGTTGTTATGTCATCAGATGATCCGGATATGACATTTGACCCTGCGAGCCCGTCGCTTGCATCAGGCAGGGCAGTTATAAATGTCACTTTAAGGACAGTGGGAAGCGGCACGCGCTCAATAACAGCCTCACGTTCGGGCGGAGGCGCGACCGCGAACAGCGATAATGTGCCGCTTACGCACGGAGCTCTTGATCATTTTGCGTTTACGCAGACGGTCTCAAACAGGACGGCAGGGCAGTTATTTTATATATATGCTGCAGCTCGCGACGCTTATAGTAATACCGTGACAAGTTTTACACAGGCGGTTTCGCTTGATTGTTACGCGGGAGGCACGCCCGTAAACGCGGCCAATTGGTTTAAAGCGCCCACGTCCCCCCAGTTTACAAACGGAATACTTGACCTTACTGCGGTAAGGGTTTATCAGAGGCTTTTTAACGCCACGCTGAGGCTCTCATACGGCGCGATAACGGGCGACTCAAATACCTTTACCGTATCTCCCGCGGCTTTCAGCAAGCTGCTTGTGCTGGCGCCGGGAGAGAGTCATGACCCGGGGAACAACACTACAGGCGGAAAAACAGGCTCGCCTTCCATACAGAGCGTCGGCGCCACTGTTCCCATGAACGTTTATGCCACGGACCAGTACGGAAACCAGATAAGCTCTGTAAATGACGCGGTCAGAATAACTGCAACCGATTCGAGCGGCACGGCAAACGGCGTGACAGTGCCGGCTGACATAAGCCTGGCTGACGGAGCGGCTCAGTTTAATTTTATTTTCAGGACAAGCGGCAACCAGACCATAACAGCCGCTGACCTGGACACAGCCGGTATTACAAACGGAACAACATCAGTGGTTGTTCAGGCTTCATCCATAACATATTTTGAGATAGCGAATTTAAGCTCGCC
>DSBP01000331.1 GCA_011049465.1 bacterium
GTATTGTATGTCTTTGTTATGTTTTTAAGCTGTATCATCGCCTTGTTCTTCCCGCGCCGCGCGCCGGGGCAAACGGGCTTCCCGCTCCGGCCCTGTTTATTCCGCTTCCCATTTTTGAGGCTTCTATCATAACTTTATCATCTTTATCCAGTCCTGAAACTATTTCAGCCATACCGTCCTCAACCATACCTGTTTCAATATAACGCTTCTCGGCTGAGCCGTTTTTCTTTACCATCACATAAGCCCCGGCCTCATCACGCTGAAAAGCATTCATTGAAAGAGCAAGAATGTCTTTTTTCTCCTCTTTTATAATATCAATATTCGCGCTCATTCCTGACCGGAAAAAAGCAGGAACCATGTCTGTTTCAACAAACACCTCATAAACAATCACATTATTCAATGTCTTTGATTCGTATGAAATATGCGCTATGGTTCCGGGAATTTCGCGGTTCGGATATGCATCCAGCCTTACAAGCGCCTTTTCTCCTTTTTTTATCCTGCTTATATCGGTCTCATCCGCGCTTGCGTTCACTATAAGCCTGTCAGAGAGAACCACAACCGTATCCGACGGGCTTACGCTCTGCCCGGGTTCGACATTTCTTACTATAACATCCCCCGCAATAGGCGCGGTTATGGGGATCGGCTTATATAGTTCTTCCCATTTTTTAACCTCTTCCGGGCCCTGTGATTTCGCCATATCAATAAGAGCAGCCCTGTCTGTTGAGCTGAGATACGCCACAACCTGCCCTTCAGCGGCTTTATCGCCCTCGCGCACGGGAACGCTCTCTATTCTTCCGGATATTGGAGGCCTGATCTGAATTCTGTTTCTCGGCTGCACCACACCGTTGATTGAAATCACGGTTTTCAATGACGTTATCCGGGGTGAAATTTCCATCATCCGGCTTTTTCCGCCGCTGTTTTTCACCGCGAAAAACACAATACCCGCGGCTGCCGCGATAATAACCGGTATCAGTATCTTTTTTTTATTCATATTCCGCCGCCTCTTTTTCATATTTCCAGTCAGCCGCCGCGGTATAAAGCCCGGCAAGCGAGTCAAGATAAGACCTCTCATATCTCACAAGGTCGTTTTCAATAATTATCCAGTTGTCATAGTTTAAAAGCCCCGCGGAATACTGCGATCGGGCTATTTCAGACCTTACTTTCGCGGCTTCAAGATATTTTTCAGCGGCCGTCAGATTTTCCCGCGAGCTCATAAAGCGGTTCCACTTTTCTCTCAAAGAGATTATTTTATCAATATAGCCCTGTTTTTCGTTTATTTCCGCAATCATAAGATTGGCGTCCGCGTTTGACAGACGTACAGTATTGCCGAAGCCCGTAAACACAGGCAAAGAAATATTCAATCCCACTCTCCAAGACTCATTCTGAGGCAGAAAATCATTCCCGGATTTACTGTAGTTTCCGCTCGCCGATATCCTTGGATAAAAGTCCCCCTGCGCGTTCTGTTTTGACAAGCGCGCCCTGTTCACTGCCGCATTCAGTCTTACTGTCTGAGGGGAATTCAGGGCAATCTTTTCAAAATCCGGCTCTTTTCCCTGTTCCGGCATTTCGTCAAAAACATCTTCTGCCGCAATATTTTTTGTGATTTCAAATCCTGCCGCAGACGCAAGCCGCATACCCGCGGTTTCCATATCCCTGCGGGCCTGTTTTATCTGATTTTCGGCATCGGCGAGCGAGGCTTCAGAAGTAAGATAGGCGCCCTTGTGTTCCCTTCCCGAATCAAATTTAACCTTTACACTTTCAGCCTGAATCTTTCTCCTTTCAAATATCTGTTCCGACATTTCAAGAAATTCCTGCGCCTTGTAAAGGTTTATATACCCCGATGTTATTGAAAAAATAATGCGGGCCCTTGCGTCGGCCAGCTCCGCTTTTGCCGCACGCAGGTTTTCATTCTCTATACCTATACTGTTTATGCTTTTAAAACCGTCAAAAAGAGTCTGGCTCGCGCTCAGCCCGTAAGAGTAGCTTTCGCTCCCGGAATATCCGTATCCCGCACTCGCGCTTACATTGGGAAGAATCCCTCCTATTGACGAGAGCCTGTTTGAATAAGCAATTTCCAGCCTTTTTTCGGCTGTCCTCACATCGCTGTTTGACTCAAGCGCGTTCCGGATACACTCCTGCAGTGAAACAGTATCACCAAAAACCGGAAAAACCGGAACCATAAAAAGCAGAACAAACATAAAACTGTTTAAAAAGATATGCCTCAACCATTTCCTCCTTGAAGATATGCACATTTACAAGAATTAGACGGGGAGAAAGGCATAAACGTTCCGCATTAACAAAAAATCCTGAATTTTGAGTTTCGGAAAGAAAATCTTCAAATTTCCAAATTCGAAATAAAAACAAACAATAAAACCCGTGCAGACTAAAGTTAGCGGCTGCCAAACCATACTTTTTTCAACATGATCTTTGTTTACATTAAGCATTCTGCATTTAAATTGGTTTTCATTGAAAACTGATAATTTAGAATTGTCCTTATAATCCTCTACTCCAGCCACCCCAAAGAACGTTCTACTGCTTTTTTCCATTCACTGTAATATTTTTTTCTCTTTTCTTCCGGCATTTTGGGGGCCCACTGCTTTGACTGCGACCAGTTTTTTTTAATTTCATCGGTGTCTTTCCAGAAACCCGAAGCAAGACCCGCGGCATAAGCGGCGCCAAGGGCCGTAGTCTCCGCAATCTTCGGGAGCAGTACTGTTACATTTAAAATATCCGCCTGGAACTGCATAAGCAGGCTGCTTGCCGTCAGCCCGCCGTCAGCTTTTAGTGTTTTTAACTTTATACCCGAATCCTTTTCCATTGCCTCAAATATCTCTCTCGCCTGAAAATCCGTTGCTTCAAGAACTGCGCGGGCTATATGTTCTCTGCCCGTAAAATGCGTAAGGCCTATTATAAGACCGCGGGCGTCAGATCGCCAGTAAGGCGCGAACAAGCCCGAAAAAGCCGGCACAAAATAGACTCCGCCGTTGTCTTCCACGCTTGACGCAAGTTCATTTATTTCAGGTGCGGACGTTATTATCCCGAGTTTATCCCTGAACCACTGCACAAGAGAACCCGCAACCGCAATGGAGCCCTCCAAAGCATAAACCGCGGGGGCATCTCCTATTTTATACCCTACTGTGGTCACAAGACCGTTTTTGGAAAAGACAGGCTTTTCCCCCGTATTCATAAGGAGAAAACAGCCCGTACCGTAAGTATTTTTCGCGTCTCCCTTTTCAAAACAGGTTTGTCCAAAAAGCGCCGCATGCTGGTCCCCAAGACATCCGGCAGCGGGTATCTCCGCTCCAAACGGCCCGTCCTGAAGTGTTTTTCCGTAAAATTTCGGATCACTTGAGGGTCTTATTTCAGGAAGCATCTTTTCCGGAATGCCGAACACATCAAGCATCTCTTTGTCCCATTCCAGGGTTTCTATATTCATAAGCATTGTCCGGGACGCGTTTGTGCAGTCTGTAATATGCGCGCCTTTGCCCGGCCCGCCGGTTAAATTCCAGATAAGCCAGGTATCTATTGTGCCGAAAATCGCATCCCCTTTTTCCGCGGATTCAAGTATCTCCGGATTATTCTTCAATA
>DSBP01000046.1 GCA_011049465.1 bacterium
CCTCTGGACAGTGCAGTCCCTTTCGCCGAGCGCGACAACATTTCCGTGCGCGTCAGCCATTATCTGGATTTCTATGTGGTGCGGCTCATCAATGTATTTTTCAAGATAAAGAGAAGGGTCGCCAAAGGCTGTCTGCGCCTCCTGCCTGGCGGTTTTAAAGGCGCTTCTTAATGTTAATTCGGTATGGGTTATTCTCATTCCCCTGCCGCCTCCGCCTGCTGAGGCCTTGAGCATTATGGGATATCCGATTTTTTTTGCTATCTCAACCGCGTCTGCCTCATCGCGCAGGACCCTTCCGCTTCCGGGGACCGTAGGCACGCCGCGGGAAATAGCGGTCTCTATTGCTTTGGCCTTGTCGCCCATTGAGCGGATGGCTTCAGGAGGGGGCCCGATGAATTTAATATTGCAGCCGGCGCAAAGCTCCGCAAAATGAGCGTTTTCCGACAGAAAGCCGTACCCGGGATGTATTGCTTCTGCGTCGGTGATTTCTGCGGCTGAGAGTATTGCGGGAATATTAAGGTAGCTGAACTTGCTCTGCGGCGGGCCTATGCAGACGGACTGATTGGCATACCTGACGTGAAGAGAGTGCTCGTCAGCTTCGGAAAAAACAGCCACGGTCTCAACTCCGAGTTCGCGGCAGGCGCGTATTACGCGCAGCGCTATTTCACCTCTGTTGGCTATAAGTATCCGTTTAAACACAGCGGCCGCCCCTTAAACTTTTTCCACTATGATTATAGGCTGGTTAAACTCCACGGCCTGCGCGTTCTCGGTAATTATTTCTTTTACTTTGCCCTTTACCTCTGATTTTATCTCATTCATTATTTTCATAGCTTCAATTATGCAAAGGGTTTTGCCGGGTTCAATCATATCTCCTATATTTATGAAGGGGGGCGATTCGGGGGAAGGAGCCCTGTAAAAAGTCCCCACCATAGGCGATTTTATTACAACCACATTCGGGTTGTCCTCGATTTTTGGGGCTTCGGCGGGCTCGTGCGCCGGCGCAGGAGCCTGAAGCGCGGGCTGCGGAATATATGCAGGGGCAGGAACGCTGAAAGAAGCGCCTGCTTTTTTAAGCTGAATCTTCAGGTCCTTTTCTTCGTATAAGAGTTCTACAAGAGTACCTTTTTCCATAACCTTTAAGGCTTCGTTTAAAGATACAATGTCAATTTTTGACGGTTTTGAAGCTTCCTTTTTAGCCCTGGCCATTTTAGCGCCTCCTGATTTATTTTTTTACGCGTTCTATGTATTCGCCGGTCCTGGTGTCTATCCTTAGGACATCCCCTTCGTTGATAAAAAGAGGAACGTCAACGACAGCGCCGGACTCAAGCGTTACCGGTTTTGTGACATTTCCCGCTGTGTCGCCTTTTATTCCCGGAGGCGCGTCTGTCACCGCAAGCTCGACTTTGTTGGGGAGCTTGATGCCGAGGATATCCCCTTCGTGAATCATCATGATTATTTCCGATTCTTCCTTAAGGTATTTTTCGGAGCCGGCGAGCTGTTCTTTTGAAAATTCATACTGTTCATAGGAAGTTGTGTCCATAAAATGGAAAGTGTCGCTCTGGCTGTAAGAAAACCGGAGTTTTCTCTCCTCTATTGAGACCTCGTCAAATTTGTCGGACGGGCTGAAGGTTCTTTCGTTTAAGGTCCCCTGTTTGATATTTCTCATCTTTATCCTGACGAGAGGAGCCAGCCTCGGCCTCTGTATGTGGTGAAACTGGACCGTTTCCCATAAAATTCCCTCATGTTTAAAAACCGCGCCCTGCCTTAAATCTGAAGCTGAAATCATCCGTGTAAAACCTCCGTTTTTTTATCCAATTTCTGCAAGGCTGTCTTCGGCGCGCGACAGCTTTACGCACCCGGCCCTGCCAATAAGGTAATCATCCTCAGTCCTTATTCCGTATTTTCCCGGAAAATAGACCCCGGGTTCAATTGTCACAACATTTCCTGTTTTAAGAACGATACTGCCGGATCTGCCTAAAAAAGGCTCTTCGTGAACGTCTATGCCAAGCCCGTGGCCTATTGAATGGGTAAAATAAATGTCAAGGCCGCCGTTTGATTTCAGATACTCTCCGGCAGCTTTACCCGGTTTTTCCGCTAAAACCCCGTTTTTTAAGGTTTTTGCAGCGTTTTTCTTGGCGTTTTTAACATAATTAAATATTTTACGCAATTCTTTAAGGCGAGGATGTATTATACAGAAGGCATAAACCCTTGTCAAGTCCGAACAATAGCCCCGGTATTTAACTCCCGCGTCTATAAGAACAAGGTCCCCTTTTTTGAGCCGGGTTGATCCGGTTGCGTGGTGCGGAACCGCGGAATTGGCGCCAAATGCCACAATAGGCGCAAAAGAGAGGGATTCTGCCCCGTGCTGCCTCGCGTATTTTTCATATTCAAAGGCTGCCTCATCTTCGGTAATGCCTCGCTTGAGTATTGAAGCGGTGTGTTGTGACGCCAGGCCGGCTATCAAAGAGGCTTTTTTTATGAGCGCAATTTCATCAGCGTCTTTTACCGACCTAAGCAGGCTTAGCAGGCTTGATATTTCAGGTTTTGTATTATTTTCAGAGAGCAGAAGATAATCATTAAGCGGTGTTGAGACGGATATGAGTATCCGGTTTTTTCTGCCGGCCAAAGGAAGAAGGTCTTTTTTCAGGGATCTGGTTATTACTGTTTCGAACAGATGAGGCACGCAAGAGCGGTTCAGGGCGCCCTCATATCGCGGGTCTGTTATGAAAACAGCTTTGTCGGCCGATACTAGTATTCTCGCGAAGGTTCCTGAAAAACCCGAAAGGTAAAATATGTCACTGTGTCCTGCGGCATAAAAAAACCGGTTTTTTTTTAGGCTTTTTTGCAGGCTGCGGATTCTTCCGGCATAATTCATTTTTTTTCCAGCACAGCCAGGTTGTATTCAATTATGGGTGAGTAAGGAGGAAACCGGTCAAGAAAGTTTTCGACAGAGTCAAAGCAGTCAATGATAAAGCGGTTGTTGATGGGGCAGACGCGCGCGGAAAACCGGCTGATTGTAAAAGGGAGCCCGGCTGATTCGACAACGGCCCTGAATTTTTTCTTGGTGAAATGCTGGTGGTTGTTTAAAAGAGTGAGGTTTATGTAGAAGAGAGGGTTATATCTGTTTGCCTCTATGATTATCACCTTTTTTTTCGCGACGCGCGCCATTTCCTTTATTGCCTTAAACGGGTCCGAACAGTGATGAAGCATGTCTTTTTCATAGACAGTGTCAAATGACAGGCTTTTATAAGGGATTTTCTCGGCAGCAGCGGTTTTAAATGATATTTTTTTCGGCGCTTTTTTCCATGCGGAGTTTTTTTCAATGTCAAAACCGCATATCTTTTTAAAGTAAGGGAGCATAATAAGCGCGTCAGAGCCGTCCCCGCAGCCCGCGTCAAGAAGAGTGCTGCCTGTTAAATAACCCTTTATCTTTGAAAAGACCCTTTTTTTATACTGGTCAACATTATCCGTGTAGCCGCGTTTAGGTGTCATATTTTTTGAGCTTTCCTATTATTTCCGCCAGAGGAGGCGCGTCAAAAAAATTTTTTCCTGTTATTTCGTTGGAGACGGCCATATAC
>DSBP01000353.1 GCA_011049465.1 bacterium
ATACAGAGGCTGCCGCGGCTGTACTGTGACGCTTAATCCGCTCTGTAACAAACGCGGCAAAGAAAGCCGCGAAAAAAGCGGCATAAATCATCGAAGATACAAGATAGGGCTTGATGAGCCATTCCGTATTTGGCGGCGGCGTGGCCACGCTTGCCACGCTCAGCACTATCATAACATAGGCGGCAAGAAGTGCCGCCGCCTCATCGCGCCGTGTTTTTAAGGCGCGCCACACACCCGGGATAAAAAGAAGCCCCGCAAGCAGCGGTGTTTCTTTCAGGAAGAAATTACGAATATGATATGAGAGAAGGTTCAGCGTGTCGCCAAGCGTATGCTTGACCTCAATTCCCGCGTACTGCGCCCTTGTTATCAGCCAGAAAAGGTCCTGAACAGACCTTATCTCACCCCAGCCGTAAGCAGCCCCTCCGAGCGTTCGTATCACGGCAAAAAGATAGACAGACGCTCCGGCCAGAAAAAACACCGCCGCGATGCCTGCCTGCCCCGGAGTTATCAGCCTCCTCCTGAAGAATAGATACAGCAGAAAAGCGGGCGCAATGGCCGCTGTGCTTGTCCAATGGTTCCCCATTGATACTCCCCATATAAATCCGAAAAGATAAAAATACCTGATGCTTTTTTTGATATTAAAAATCGCCCAAAAACAAATAAGCGTCAGCAGCGAGTTAAGAGTGTATATGCCGCCCTTTGCCGTTGACGCCTGCAGCCACGCTGTAGCGCTGAACATATATATTGCCGCGGCGGTAAAACCGATAAACATGCGCTCATATGTTTTCCGCCCGCTGAAAAACCCCGAAACCATAAAAAACAGGAGCAGACCCGCCAGAACGTTAAAAAAAGCGGACATCAAATTCACCCTGAACATGACAGAACCGGCCGGCAGCTGGATGAAGACTTTTCCGAGCATCGCGATTAACGGGTAGCCCGGAGGGTGCTGGACTCCGAGCGTATGACAGGCTATGACCGTCTCAGGGCTGTCGTCGGAATTTATCGCAGGCGCGATATTGGCAAGATAGACGCAGAAAAAAACCGCGAAAACAGCCGCAATAACAACTTTTTCACGCAAGCTGTATTTCATTTACCGCCCCCGGTTTTGAATTTAACTGCGAAATCGGCTGCCCGCTCAAACAGCGGATAAAATCAGTTCCCTGGCCACTTTCGCCGCGAAAACAGCCGAGTTTCCCGCGGGGTCATAATCGGGCGCCATTTCAACCACATCCATCCCCACTATATTCATGCCCTGAAACTCTTTGATAAAATCCATGAAGTGATGGAAGAATATGCCGCCTGCCTCGGGTGTGCCGAGCCCCGGAATACAGGCCGGGTCAAAAACATCAAGGTCAAGGGTAAAATAAACGGGGAATTTTTTGAGTTTTTTCATTGTTTCCGCCCAAAGCTCAAATTTCGGGTCGCAAAAAATACCTTTTTCCTTTATGTAATCGTATTCCTGCTTTTCTCCGGAGCGGATGCCGAACATATAGTGTGATTTATCCCCCACTATTTCCGTAATGCGCCTGGCAACGGTCGCGTGGGAGAGTTTTTCGCCCATATAATCGTCCCGCATGTCAGCGTGCGCGTCCCAGTGTATTACTTTCAGCCCGGGATATTTTTCATGATATTTTTTTACAAGCGGCACGGTAATCAGGTGCTCGCCGCCGATGTAAAGCGATTTTTTTTCAGCCGCTATGATCTCAGCAGCCGCGGCTTCAATGGCAGACAGGACAGCTGTCCTGTTTCCAAAAGGAAACTCAAGATTGCCCGCATCGCATATTTTGTAATCCGCAAGGTCCTTTTTCAGCTCAGGCGAAAAGGTTTCAATGGCATATGACTTTCGCCGAATTGCGTCAGGGCCAAAACGCGAGCCCGGCCTGAACGAGGATGTTCCGTCATAGGGGATTCCCGCTATTACAAAATCCGCGCTGTTAAAGGGCATATCACACCCTATAAAATTCGTCTCCTTGTACCAGCTCATTTTATCCCGTCCTTTACAAACTGCGGAAGCTCAAAGGCCGCCTTATGCAGCGCGGGAGTGTAGTACCTGAACTTTTTGATTTTGGATTTTTTATTCCTTGTTTCCGAAGGGGCGTATCTTTTTGAGGCAATTGAAAAGCTCCACATTCCCGACGGGTATATGGGGATATACGCCAGGTAAAGCCCGGCTTTTTTAAATATCTTTTTCAGCCTCGTCTGCACGCCTTTGATAATATCAAGGTCATACCACGGGTCCTCTGACTGCATGCACATGATGCCGTCCGGTTTGAGCGCCCTGTGGACATCCTTGAAAAATTCCGCGCCGAAGAGCCCTCCCGCTATCTCGGACGGGTCAGTGCCGTCTATCAGTATGACGTCGTATTCGGAGCGCGCGGCCTTGACAAACTTTATCCCGTCGCCGAATTTAAACTTAACCCGCTTATCCGCCTCAAGCCCCTTTACAAGCGCGGGAAAATACCTCTTTGAAACCTCATAGACATCAGGGTCTATCTCCACAAAATCAATATTCGTTACCCCTTTATGCCGCATCACTTCCCTGACCGTTCCGCCGTCCCCGCCGCCGATTACAAGCACGTTTCTCGGGTTGGGATGGGCAAAAAGCGGAACATGCGCCAGCATGTCGTGATAAACAAACTCCTCGGCCTCCGATACCATATAGCACCCGTCAAGCGCCATCAGGTTGCCGTGTTTTTCCGTTTCATAAACCTCCACCATCTGAAAACCGCTCTTCTTCGCGTAAAGCTTTTTCTTTATCCTGAATGAAAGCGCCGTGTCCCTGTATGTTTCAGTGCACCATTTTCCCTTTAGAGCAGCCATTATCCTCTCACCACCACAACACGACAGCCGCGAAAGCGGCGCCGGTTTTTTTGACATGATGCTCGGCAGTTACCGAATAGATGCTTTTAATCTTGTATCCGCGGTACCGCATCCCCTCCTCAGCCATATCGCGCACTATCCTGTCAATGTCATACTTTCTGCCGGCTGCCGAGTATTCCATAATAAGGCCGTTAAGTCTTGGGTCCTGAGGCACGGCGCACGCCACGCCCGCGGATATGACCTCGTCAACCTGGGTCGAGGTCTTGCCCGCGTATGCTATGGGTATCAGCGCGCCGAGCGGCAGTTTAACGGGCTTTATCTGTTTTGATTTCGGCGGAAGAATCGAGCTCATCCTCATAAGGTTCGTATTGCCCACCCCCGCGTCAATCAGGGCCGAGTCAAAGGCGTTTAAGGGCGTCATTCCCTCGGAATGGCCTGACACAAGAAAAAATTTGTTCGGTATCTTATTGCTTATTCCGTTTATAATCTTTGCCACCGCGTTGTTCCTCCTGATTTTAAAATTGAGATAATATTACAGCAAAAGGTTTTTAAAATCAACGGGATTTTTAAGACAGGGAGCGTTACCCCTGCCTCCCCCGCCGCAGCCTTCCGCACCTGCCGGCCCGCATGTCATAATTACAATTTGTTCAGTCGACTGAACAAATTGTAATTATTGTTTATGGCGGAATTATGAGAATATTTTCTCCGGATTCAGGAAAAACTGTCCGGCATCAAGGCACTTTATATCCGCCGGG
>DSBP01000277.1 GCA_011049465.1 bacterium
TGATATGAGTCCGGATTTTTAATTTTCTTCCGGCATTAATTCATGCTGCGGCCGTGCCTCTACGGGTTATAATGCACTTCCTTTATGTACCAGTCATGTATTGTAATTGACGAGTTCTCCGTAAGCGTGTCAAAACTGTTCTTAAAATTCCTGACAAACACCCAAGGCGAGTACGTGCCGCTTCCATAACCCTCAAATATTGAGACAGGTATGTTATAACCCTGCCCTTCCCCTGATATGGGCATGTAAAAAATGTAAACAACTCCCGAACCCTTCCATAGATTTATCTGTGTATCGCTGCCGTCCGTGTCCCACGTGCAGTATATGCCGTTCATAAGGTCCATGTCGGTTACGTTTATATTACCTCCGGGAGCAATTCCCGTGTCCGAGAAAATTTTTCCGTCCAGGCTCACTTCAACAATATATGTGTTTCCCACAATATACTCAGCGCCGGCTGTGCCGGCTCGCGTATAAGTACCTTCCCATACATGCGGAACCGTATATGTTTTGGCTTGTGTCTGGTCGGTTATAACAACATCCGCTTCCGTAAAAGGCCCGCCATTTTTAAGGACAACTACCTCATACTTTGGCTGTCCCTGCTCATTAACTATTCGCGCCTGGATTCCGTAATAAGGGGTTCCTGTAACCGTGTGTGTAGGCGTAATTGTCGGTGAATTTGTGGCCGTGGCCTCCGGCGTATCAGTCGGAGTCGCTGTAAACGTTTGTATAGCCGTAGGCGTAAAGGTTCCGGTGCCCGTGTTTTCAGGCGTAGCTGTTAAAGTCGGTGTATCCGGAACCCGGGTTTCAGGCGCCGACGGTTCGCTCTTTTTACACGAAAATAAAAAAACAACCAATACCGTTATCCCTGCTGCAATTAATACTTTTTTCATGACAGGCCTCCTTTTATTTTTTTTTATTATAAATAATACCCGCGCTCTTTTCAACCCTAATCGGTTAGAACGCTGAAAAAAATATTTACTCTGCTGTTTTTTATGTTATAATTGTAAAAAATCAAATGGAGGTTAGGAAATGAAAAAAAAATCTGTGTGCTGTTATTTTTGCAATTGTGTCTGTTTCAATCCTTTTTTCCGCCTGCTCCACTGACAAACCCGCTGATCCGGCCAATGCGCCCGCGCCGACCCCTGTCATTATTGCGCCCGGGACAGTAATCTCGGATTTCGAGGATATGACTCTTGACGTAACGCTGAGCGCTGTCTCAGGAACATGGGCCTCCGGCAATGACTCTGCTGACGGCGGGGAATCAATTGTTAACAGCTTCAATGCCTCAGCCACTCCCGGGGCTGCTGTGGGAAATTTTTCGCTTCATACAAACGCTACCTTAAAGACAAGAATTGCTTATCCGGGAGCGAGCGGAGGCTACACTTCACAGGCGCCGGAGCCTGACAAAATAGGTTATGTTACAAATTCTCTTGTTCTGGACGGGCCGATAAGCCTGACCCGCAGCGCTTATGTGGCATGGTACCATCTCTTTTCAACATCAGGCCCTTCGGTAAACGTTAAAGTCTTCATATACAACACAAAGAACCAGTACATATACTCGCCCTTAATCACCTCGTCGGGCACATGGGCATTCAGAGAAGCCCTGTTCGCAAACTGCTATCTGCCCGCAGGCGCCTCTTACACAAGGGATGATGTTTTATCCTCTGTCAAAAAAATCGTCTGGGTATACAGGTATATGAGGTACGGAAATTATGATGACGATTTTGACATTAATATAGACAATGTATTCGTCCATAATGTTATGTAACTTACCCGATTGATGCAGGCGGAAACAGTCCGGTTTTAACAGCGGCATAATTTTACGCGAAAACACAACCCTTTGCCGTGCGGAGATTTTTATCTATATCAGTTCAGCTGCCGGGAGCGCCAGAAACTCCTCAAGAGGTATGCCGCCGGTACCAACAAGATATTTTTTATCAGTTTTAAATTCCCTCGCAAAACAATCTATGCCGGGGGCCTTTTCCTTTTTTCTGCCGCTTTTGACTTCAATCGCGGCAACTCTTCCTGCTTTTGACAATACAAAATCAAGTTCAGCCCTGTCATTTGCCCAGTACATTACATCAACGCCGCTTCCCTGCGATGAATTTACCAGGTGCGCGCCCACGCATGATTCAACCAGCCTCCCCCACAGTTCCTTTTTGCCGGCAGCTTCCCTGAAATCATGAGATAACTGCGCGCTTATCAGGGAACTGTCAAGCGCCAGAAATTTCGGGCTTGAGGCGCGCTGCCTTGCTTTTTGCCCCGAGAATTTATTGAGCCCGCATAACATTCCTGCCCCTGAAAGCAGGTCAAGATAATGCGCCAGGGTTATGGTGTTGCCCGCGTCCTGCAGCTGTCCGAGAATTTTGTTATACGAGAGCACCTGCCCGGAATACCTGCACCCCAGTTCAAACAGCCTTCTCAACAGCGCCGGTTTGTCAACACGGGTCATTTGAAGGATGTCTTTGGATACGGTTGATTCGATAAGAGAATTCCTGATATAGCCAGCCCAGCGCGCATGATCCTTTATCAGCGAAGCGCCGCCGGGATAACCCCCGTAGTATATGTACTTCTCAACGCTGTAGCCAAACGCCTTTTTCATCTCTTCATATGCCCATTGGCGCACGTTAATTGTTTCAAACCTGCCCGCGAGGCTTTCACCCAGCCCTTTATTCAGAAGCATTGATGATGAACCCAGCAGCAAAACGTACAGGTTGTTCCCTGCTTTTGCATCCGCGTCCCACAATTTCTTTACTGTTTCCGACCATTTGTTTATTTTCTGTATTTCATCTATGATAAGCAGGGTTCTTTTATTCTTTTTCGCCTTTATCCTTGCCGTTTCCCATTGCTGTTCTATCCATGAGCCTGTGTTAAAACCCGCGTCATCCGCGGAAGATGAATGGACAACCATTTTAACCGCGTCCGAAACCTGAACAGACAAAGTGGTTTTTCCTGTCTGTCTCGGGCCGATTAATACCTGTATGAATTTTTTCGGCTCTTTGAAGCGCTTAAGCAACACTTCCAAAATTCTTCTTTTATACATGCCATCCTCCTAAATTACTCATTACATTGAGTAAAACTACTCAATTCGTTGAGTAATTTTACTCAATAAACCTGGCTTTGTCAAGATGTTTTAATCTTGTTTTTTGCAGATTGTTAAACAACCTTTGCCATAACACTCACTACCGCAGGACGGGGCGGGTAGCGGAAAATTTTCCTGATTTACCGCCTAGGCCAGGTATAAGCAACTCCTCGCCCTGTATCGAATCTACAAGCCTTCCGAAAATCACCCGCCCATAATAGTGCGTAAGCCGGGTCGCGCGCAGCAGTCTATCGTGAGATAAACTTGATCAGGCCCATTCCAATCAGGGAAATTTCTCCGCTGCCTGCCCCAGCCCACCTCAAGTAGAACAATTTACAATTTAAATTTGGAATTTGCAATTTGCAAGTTAATACAAATCACGCAAAACACGACGCTTAGACGGGGATGAACCCACTACTGTCCAAATTAGGATGAATAAAAAGGCCTAACCTCAATTTGCCA
>DSBP01000161.1 GCA_011049465.1 bacterium
CGCCTCTCGGAAACGTGCCCGTGTCGTCAAAAATCTCCCTTATGCCGTATTTTTTCCTCAGCATGTCAATCTCAGCCAGAAGGCTCTCGGGGGTCCGCGTCCTGAACGACGGAAACAGGGTTGTCCACGAGCAGAACGTGCACTTTGCCCACGGGCAGTCCCGTCCAACCATTGTGTATGTATAAGGATGATACTTGAAAAACTTTTCCCCGTATATTCTCCATTTGGTTAGTTCCCTGTCTATAAACGGCAGTTCGTTTAAATCGTGCTTCAACTCAAATTTTCCCGTATTTTTTATCTCTCCGTTTTCCCTGTACCATATTCCCGGCTCTAAAGGTTCATTGCTTGTTATATTATTGACAATATTGAGCAGAAGAAAATCAAAATCCCCTCCGGTCAGCGCGTAATCAGCCTCTGAGTTTTTCATTGTCTCTTCAGGCATGGCTGTAATATGGTCGCCGCAAAGCACTATCAAAACCCCCGGCAGCAGCTTTTTCACTTTCGCGGTTATTTCCCAGTGCTGCCTCACCACAGGCGTCTTTGTCTCATACAATATGATATCCGGCTTTTGCTCAAGCAATAATTTTTCATACTCGGGCCATCCCATTCTTTCAGCTATGCAGTCATTATATATTACATCGTGCCCCTTTGATTTCAGAAGGGTCGCGGCTGAGGCGGGCACCATCGGATATATGAATGAGGGGTTGTGAAACCACTGAAACTGCCTGTTTTGCCCGAGCGTGGGCGTGCCGTCGCCTTTTAACGGCGGATAGGATACCATTACTCTCATTTATCATCTCCTTTGGATTCTTTTTCTTCCTTTAATTTCCTCGAAAACAGCCCCTTAATAAAATAAATGCCGTAATAGATGTGATTGACGGCTATGCCCGCCATAACCACCGGCCCAAACAGCGGGCTCTTTGTCCTTATTCCGTCCAAAAGCAGGAGCAACACGTATAACCCGAGCGGCGCGAACCAGAGAAGCCTGAGCCCCTCAAAAAAAAGGGCAAAAAACGGCAGTAAAACCAGATAAGCCGTGAATGCCGACGGCGCGAAATACGCGGGCTTTAAGGATGTCTCGGGGAAACGCTTTACAAAATAGCCCCTGTGAAGAGCGTAGCTTTTAACCTGTTTTAAGTGCCCGTCCGGAAAATTCCTTCTGTGGTGAAAAACCAGCACTTCAGGGTCGTATTGTATTTTCATCTTCAGCTCTTTTACTATCTTAAGGCATATAACCGTGTCTTCTCCGGGCCAGAACTCCGTATTAAAACCGCCTATTTTATCAAGCACGCTCTTTCTTACCAGCAGGTTGCACGAAGGGTAATCATCAACAAAGCGCGCCGGTTCAGGCGCGTACCTGTAACGGTAGCCGCCGCCGCCCAGAAATGACTCGTATATAAGGCCGCTTGCCTTCTGCCTGAAAGAGTCATTATCCGGGGTCACAGCCGGCCCTCCGACAGCAGCTATATCCTCTGACCGCTCAAATATCTCCACTGCCCTTTTCAGCCATCCCGCAGCCGGAAAGACATCATCGTCAATAAAAGCTATTATCTCAGCCTCTGACATTTTTATTCCCCTGTCTCTTTTTTCTCCGGGATGAACATGCCCTGTAGGCACTATCTTTATGTCAAGCCCGTATTTGCCCTTCAGGCTGCCCCCATTATCCGGGAGCACTATTATCTCAAGCAGGGATTTGTCATAATCCAGCCTCTCAATATGCGACAGGGACTCCTCTATATAATCATTCAGCTCTTTTACGGGTATTACAATTGCTGTTTTTTTCACTTGCTTCTCCGTGATTTTTTTTATCTGATTTTATCGTAATATTTGAGTATCTTCAGCCTGTAAAAGACAGCGAGAGTGTCCCATACCATGTTAAAGATGGTCATGGGTTTTATATTACCGTATTTGCCCTTATAATCAACCACAATCGGTGCCTCCGCTATCCTGTATTTTTCATGGTGGCACAGCACGAGAAGCTCAAGGTCAAAGGCATATCTTTTTATCAAAACCCTGTGAAATGTCTTTTTTAGCGCCTCTCCCCTGAACAGCTTTATCCCGGTCTGCGTATCCCTGAGCGGCAGGCCGAACAGGAGCTTTACAAGAAAAAAATAGACGGATGACATTATCCTCCTGCGCAGCGGGTAATTAAGGATGGATTTCGGATGGCGCTTTGACCCTATGACAACCTCAGCATCCTCATTCTTCATGATTTCAAAGAGAACCTCAAACTGCTTGGGATGTATGTCAAGGTCCCCGTCAAGAAACATAATCAGGTCTCCCGAGGCCTTTTTGAACGCCTCTTTTAACGCCTCCCCCTTTCCCTCGTTCTTTTTCATCTTATAAATCCTTATGTGCTTTTGCGCCGTCTTCGAGGCTTTTCTGAACGTCCTGTCACGCGAGCCGTCATCCATCACTATTATTTCATACTTGATGCCCAGTTTTTTAAAGTAATTGTCCGTCTCAAGAATAGTGACGGCAGCGTAAAGTTCCTCGTTATACATGGGCATAAGAACCGAAAGTTTTTCATAGTTCATTTTACGGCCTCTTTTTTCCGTTTATAGAGTTCAGCCGCGCTGAAAACCAGAATCAAAAGATTGACGGCGAAAAGTACGCCAAGCACCTGGAAAAAACTGTCATGAAAAAACCACAGTAAAACAGCGTACAGTATTATGCCGGCGTAAAGATATATGAGAAATTTGTATTTCTGAACCGCCAGAGAGTAGCTCTGAACAACATTAAAAAGCACAAGAGGCAGTATCGCGATTCCGAATATTCTTACCACAGGGCTTATCTCATAATACCTGCCGCCTCCCGCGAGCAGCCATAAAACCGCCTCGGGGAAAACCGCGCAAAAACCTATTCCAACCGCGCTGATTGCGCCCGTAAGCAGGAGCCCTTTTGTCAGAATCGTCCCTGTCGGCCGGTTAAGCTCAAAACTCTCGGACACCTTGGGGAAAAGCGCCAGAATAATCGCGCCCGGAAAATAGAGAAAAGCCTTTCCTATTATTGAATTTACCGCGTACAGCCCGGCCTGTTCCGCGGAGAAAAAGTGTTTTACCATAAAAAGGTCCAGATAGCTCAGAAAAGAGAAACCAAGCATGGATAAAAAAACAGGAAGCGCGTAACCAAACACCTCCCTTTTCCGCAGAATCTGCACATTTTCCTCCCTGTAGGAGAAAAGATGCCTCAGGACAAAGAGCCCCGCAAAATAGGCCGTCAAAGCGGCGAAAAGGCTTGTCAAAAGCACTCCCCTCAGCCCCAGCCCTGCCGCCAAAAACAGGCAAAGATAGAGCAGCCTTGCCCCGGCGTCAAGAATCAGGTTTACTCCCAGCCCTTTAAACTTCTGCATTCCCTGCATGGCCCCCCTTACAACAGGAAGCAAAAGCGCGATGACAGCTATTAAACCGAGTATGTAGACAAGGTTCCTGTCAGGCACTTTAAAAAAATCGCTGATAAACCCGGACAGCATGAAAAACGCCAGAAAAGCTATGGCGCCGAGCATCAGAAACCACCTCGTAGACCTTACAAACAGGCTCTGAA
>DSBP01000313.1 GCA_011049465.1 bacterium
AATTATACCACAAATAAGTTCTGAATAATCATCCGTAAAAAATAATTATGGTTTCAGCGGACGCGGGAGAAAAACCCGCTGCAGGTCAGCCCTTATCAGCATCATTATACGCCATCATTTTCCATGCCGGAGTGATTTTTACTTTTACATCCCTGTAACGCTCCTCCCCTTCATCGTCCCATGTTATCAATTCAAGGTTTTTGCACCGCAGTTTTTCAGCCGCCGCTGCCAGTGGTTTTAACTCCCTCTCAAGAGTTTTGGGAGATGTTATATCATAAGAAGCCTGTACCAGTTTTTCAACCGCTGTTCCCTTTTTCAGGACAAAATCTATCTCTCCCCCATTATCGTGCCTGTAATAAAAAATATCCCTGTTGTACACGTACCCGGACCTGCGCAGGTGTCCGTAACACATATTCTCAAAAAGCCTTCCCTTATTGTCAGTCGCGGCCTGCCCCTTCGCGTGCATAAAACCATTATCCGTCAGATATATTTTTTTGGGCGATTTTCGCTGTTTTTTAACCCCAAAATCAAACCTGTCCATCAGTTCAAAAAGATATGACTCCTGAAGAAATGAGGCGTACTTGATAAGCGTGGCAGCACTCTTTAACCCGGCGAATTCCGCCATTTCCCTGAAACTGAACTCGCATGCCGGGTTGGATGCCATAAAGAGCGCAAGGTCGTATATGCCCTTTGGGGAATGAATTTTGTGCCTGGACGCCACATCCTTAAAAATTACCGCGTCAAAGAGCGTTCCAAGGTAAAGCTTGACATCTATGGGGCTCACAACGGTCTCAGGAAAACCCCCTTCAGCCATGTACTTCTCCATTGCGGCAAGCAGGCTCCCCCTGCCCTGCGGCGAAAGGTCAGAAGGGTCCACTTTTAAGGCAGCAAGGTATTCCCGAAAAGAAAACGTCAGCACTTCCTGCGCGATAAAACGCCCGGTCAACGCCGTGGCCATTTCCTTCGCCAGCAGTTTGGCGTTTGAACCGGTTATTACCAGATTTGCCCCGCGCCTGTGAAGCTTGTTTACAAACAATTCCCAGTTTTCAAGATTCTGTATTTCATCCAGAAAGATATACTTGTGTCCCGGGTAAACCTCGTGAAGCAGGGGCTCTATTTTATCATAGTCCCGGAATTTCAAGAGGTTTTCATCGTCAAAATTCAGGTAGGCGAAGTCTTTGCCCTTTAAAAGTTCAAAACAAAACACCGACTTTCCTGCCCGCCTGGGCCCAGTAATGATTTTTATAAGGTTATTATCAAGATTTTTTCTGAAACCTTGTACTGCTTCCCTGACAATATATGGTTTTTCTGCAAGCCGTTCTTTTTCTATTTTCTGCTGTATTATAACGTTTTTGTTCATTTTATGCCTCCTATTAAACAAAATCATTAGTTTTTGTTCAATACGTTAAACATAATATACAGAATTATCCCCGATTTGTCAAGTATTTCTTTATAATTGCCCTTTAATCCGCCTCCTGCAGTCCCCTTGACCGCAATTCAGGCAGCAAATGGGACAAGGGACGAGGCGCGTGACGCAGATAATTTGAAGGTGCAAATTTAGTTTGCTATCGTAAATTTGCACTTGACATGTTTTCCCCTTATAATATAATCAAATCATGAAAAACGCATATATTAAAAGAATCCTTGAAAGCAAAATAAAGGAGTATGCCTCCTCTTTTTCGGTCGTTTCCCTGACAGGCCCCCGCCAGTCGGGCAAAACAACATTGCTGAAGCATTTATTCGGCAGGGATTATTCCTATGCTTCCCTCGATGATCTTGGAACGCGGGATATGGCCGTGAACGACCCCAAAATGTTTCTCGAGACATGGAAACCCCCGTTGATAATTGATGAAGCCCAGTACTCACCGGGATTGTTTTCTCAGATAAAAATAAAGGTGGATGACAAGCCGCGTCAGAAAGGCATGTATCTCATAACCGGTTCCCAGCAGTTCTTATTGATGAAAAATTTTACCGAAACCCTTGCGGGCAGGATAGGGATTCTGTCCCTCCCGCCGCTTTCACTTGATGAATTGTCCGCATTTACCGGTTTGTCCGATACGCTGGATTTGTTCGAACAGGCCTGCCTCAAAGGCTCTTTTCCGCAGTTACACATCGAGAAAACAGCCCGGGTTTACGGCTGGTACGAAGGCTATTTGCAGACATACATTGAGCGGGATGTTAAGACGCTGTACAATATAGGAAACCTGCTTTCTTTTTCTTCATTCGTAAAAATACTGGCTTCGCGCTGCGGACAGGTATTAAATATGAGCGCGTTGTCTTCCGATATCGGGGTTGCGGTTTCAACGATAAAAAGCTGGATATCCATTCTTGAGGCCAGCGGTATCATATATCTGCTTTATCCGTATCACGCAAATATCAGGACCCGGCTGGCAAAAAGCCCGAAGGCATATTTTATGGACACCGGGCTTGTCTGCCATTTGAACAACATAACCACGAAAAAGCAGCTCTTCGCAAGCCCGTTACTCGGTTTCCTTTTTGAGAATTACTGCATAATGGAAGTTGTGAAAAACTGCAAAAACCGCGGGGAAAGGGAAAGAATTTTCTTTTTCAGGACATCAAAGGGCGTTGAGGTCGACCTTGTTGTCGAGGGCAGGGCCGGTTACGCCTTGATTGAGATAAAATCCGGTATGCGGATAGATTCATCAATAACAGACTCGATCAAGGCAGCAATGCGCCTCAATAAAAATTTCGCGAAAGCCCGCGGATATGTATTAACCTTCGGCAAAGAAACGCTTGCCGCAGGAGAAACCATCGAGTTTATCAGCCCGAGAAATCTATTAAGCAGGCTCCGGCAGTCCTCTTAACTGCAATTCAGGCAGCACGAGGGACAAGGGGACGAACAATTCAAAATTTCCCCCACGCGTCCCCGCCCTAACTTTCAGATTTCACTTTTCAGTTTTCAGTTTCTTCCCGCCTTCATTTTCTCAGCAGCAGCGAGTTTACCACCACGCTTACCGAGGAGAGCGCCATTGCCGTGCCGGCTATCATCGGGTTTAACAGGCCGAGGGCCGCGACAGGTATTCCTATCACATTATATATAAAGGCCCAGAAGAGGTTCTGCTTCACCTTTGCGTATGTCTTTTTGCTTAGGAAATAGGCGCCCAGAAAATCCGTTATCCCGCTTCGCATCAGCACTATATCCGCCGACTCAAGGGCAATGTCAGCTCCGGCTCCTATGGCAATGCCCGTGTCAGCCGCGCTTAGAGCGGGCGCGTCATTTATCCCGTCGCCGATAAACGCAACCTGCCCCTTTTCCTTCAGCCCCGCGACTATATCCGCCTTTCCCTGCGGGCTTACCCTCGCGAAAACCTCCTCAATACCGCATTCCTTCGCGGCCCACAGCGCGGCTTTTTCGCTGTCACCCGTCACCATCACGGGAACAACACCGTTTTTCTTCAGCACGCTTATGGCCTGCGCCGCCTCTTTCTTTATTTTGCCGCTTAATGATATCGCGCCCATGAGCCTGCCTTCTGACGCGACATACACAAACGCCGCGCCCTGCCCCTCTTCAGCCTCCG
>DSBP01000016.1 GCA_011049465.1 bacterium
GTCATAAAACCCTTTTTGCCACACCTCGTTCCATTTCACCCCTGCCAATAAACCTATTGCTTTTGCCGACCTGGACTTATACGCCCCAACCACCTCAGATAAGCTCTTTCCGCCTTCTTCTTTTATTTTAATCAGCGCATGCATGTGTTCCGGCATAAAAACATATTCTTTGATTTCGATATTCAGGAACTCATCCGGGATTCTTTGCCATAATTCCAGGGCTTTAAACCCCGCGCCGGACAAAATCACTCTGTTATTCTCAAGGCAACCAAACAACTTTTTCTTGTCTTTTGTGCAAATGGTTATATAGTAATAACCGCGCCCGGAATAATCCCAACCCTGAAGCCTTGTTGTCTCAACCCTGTATTTATTTTTAAACAATGTCATGTTGTCAACCTTTTTATGATGTTTTTGGATATGTTTCGCCTTCTTGCGCTTCGCTTTGAGACGGGCACAAGGCCCGTCTCTACGAATACAAACAATCTTTCGTAGAGAAGGGGCTTGTCCCCTTCTCGTCTTTAAAAGGGCTCGTCCCTTCACGCGCTTCGCCTTGAGACGGGCACAAGGCCCGTCTCTACGAATACCAACAATAAACACTTGTAGAGAAGGGGCTCGTCCCCTTCTCGCCTTTAAAGGGGCTTATCCCTTCACGCGCTTCGCCTTGAGACGGGCACAAGGCCCGTCTCTACGAATACCAACCAAATACAAAGACTCCCCCTTCTCTTACAAATACTTCCCCAATACCCCGGTTTTGGGCTCGAGTTCGAAGACATTATGCGAGAGGATTATCTCCCCTTCCATTCCCGTAATCTCGGCTATCGCCGTCACTCTCCTTCTTCCGTCCTTCATCCTTGACTGCTGGATTATGATGTCTATGGCACTTCTTATCTGCTCCCTTATGGCCCTGAGCGGCAGTTCTGTGCCTGCCATCAAAACAAGCACGTCAAGCCTGCTTAACGCGTCCCTCGGCGAGTTGGCGTGCACTGTTGTCATTGAGCCTTCGTGTCCGGTATTCATTGCCTGCAGCATGTCAAGCGTCTCTCCGCCGCGGCACTCGCCGACAACTATCCTGTCCGGCCTCATCCTGAGCGAGTTCCTCACAAGGTCCCTAATGGTCACCGCGCCCCTGCCCTCGATATTCGGCGGCCGCGCCTCAAGGCGCACCACATGCTCCTGCGGAAGCCGCAGTTCAGCCGAATCCTCTATTGTTATTATCCTCTCATCCCCGGGTATGAATGAGGATAACACATTTAAAAGAGTTGTCTTTCCCGAGCCCGTGCCGCCCGATATCAGTATGTTTTTCCTGTCAACAACCGCCTGCCTGAGATAATCCGCTGCCTCCCGCGTGATGGAACCAAACCCTATCAAGTCCTCAATCTGAAGTTTTTTGCCGGGAAATTTTCTTATTGTAAGCACCGGGCCGTCAAGCGCAAGAGGCGCGATTACCGCGTTGACGCGCGAGCCGTCAGGCAGGCGCGCGTCAACATACGGCATTGACTCGTCTATTCTCCTGCCAAGCGGCAATACTATGCGCTCAATCGCGCGCAGAACCATTGAATCATCCGTAAAATTATTAACCGCCCTTGTTATCCTCCCCTTTTTCTCCACATAAATACGGTCATAACTGTTTACCATCACCTCTGTAACCGAAGGGTCCTTTAAATACTCCTCTATGGCGCCGTAACCCGCCACCTCATTGAATACATCTTCAACAAGCTCTTCCCTCTGCTCCTTCTCCTGCGGCGCGCCTTCTACCGTGTCAAGAATAATCCTGATTTTTTCCCTCAGCCCTCCAAAAAGCCTGCTCTTTTTCTCCGGGTGCGTGAACGCGTCCTTTTCCATGTTCTTTATGTCCATCTCCTCAAAGAGCCGCCTGTGTATCTCGCGCCTCATCAAAGCCTCGGCAGGCTCCATAATTCTCCTGCTCTGTTCCTGAACCCCCGGCTCCGCCGATGCCATGGGAAAAACAGGCTCAGCGTACTGCCGCCGCCCTGTTATTTCAGCGTGCTTTTTTTGCGACTCAAATCCCGCCAGTTCGTCCGCATATTGCCTCAGCGCCGATAAAAACCCGCTCTTCCTGTTTTTTCCGAAATAAAGCGAGCATGCCGCGTCAGCCGCCTCAACTGCAGGGTCGTACGGCAAAACAGCCGTTACCCTTACCCTGCCGAAGACCTCCTGAATATCCGCGGCCGATAATATCCTGTCCCTGTTCCTGTTTATAACCACATGTATGTTTCCCGCGGGAATTTTAAGGCTTCCGGCCGCCGCGATTGCAGCCTGCGCCTGCTTAATCCCCCGCGGAACAGGTTCAGCGGGGATAATAAGCCTGTCCGCCGCCTCAAGGAGCCGTTCATCGGGCATAACCCCGCAGTCAACAAAGACATAACCGCCTTTTTCCGAGAGCCTCTCAATAATATTGTGCAGGTTCGAGCCGTCGTCCCGGAAGAACGCGAGGCCGTGTTTTTTCAGTTCTTCTTCCTGCAGGAATTTCGCCGCGTATCCCGGATATGACAGCTCTATCAGGGCGCAGGGAAGTTTTTTTTCCGCGGCAAATATCAGGCTGAGGTTCAGCGCAGCAGCTGTTTTGCCGCTGCTGCCTCCGCCGCCAATTACAGCAAACAGGCCCTTTATCACAGCTCGTCACTGCCGTATATTCTCGGCGTCACAAAAATAACCAGTTCCGTGCGTTTCTTTTCCAGATGCGTGTTTTTAAACAACTCGCCTATGAGGGGAATTGCGGACAGGACCGGGACTCCGGATGTTATTTTCACATCCTCATCCTGGAGCAGCCCCGCTATCACAACCGTCTCATCGGGTTCAAGCGTAATTACAGTCTCGGCGCTTCTTGTCTTAAGCGCCGGAACTATGCCTTCGCCGAGCCCAAACCTTATGGCATTACCGTAGTCAAGGTTTGATACCTCAGCCTTTAGCCGCGCTGTTATGGATTTCTTCTTTATGGCGGGTTTTACGGCCAGGGCCACCCCGTATTTTTTCCACTCAAAAGATGTCTTTCCGAGGCTGTCTGTTACTGCCAATGGCAGTTCTCCTCCGGATAAAAACTGCGCCTGCTCGCCGTTTGAGGCAAGAAGCTTGGGCTTTGCCAGGACTTTGGCGTAGTTATTTGTGACCAGAAAATCAACAAGCACATTAAGCGGGCCCCTCTTGAACTTTTTAAAGACAAACCCCTCGGGGCCGATTTCCGTGATGTGAAGCGGCGTGTTAAGCATGCCGCTTTCGCCGTGAGCCGCTATTCCCGGCATCATCGCGACCCAGTCAACTCCGAATTTTGTCTTGTCTCCGCTTACAATCTCAAGCACATGCACGTCAATCTCTATCATTCTGTCTTCAGAATCCTGTTTCCTGACCCTCACCATCACAGCCTCAGCGCCTTCTTTTGTGGTGATTTTCAGCGCTGTTGCCCCCTCTTTTCTGCCTTCAACTATAACCTCGGTGTCTGATATGACAAATACGGCCGCGACCCTTTTATCCGTCACTTCAGCGGCGCGCGCATTCTGTACCTTTAAC
>DSBP01000050.1 GCA_011049465.1 bacterium
AGGTGCCAATCGGGCATTTTTTGCCGCCATGCAGGTGGCACGGCCTGCACGAAATATTCTTCTCCATTATCATGAAGTTTTCCTTCGTAATAAACCCGAACTCTTTTACTGTGGGCCCGAGAAAAACAAGGGCCGGAACCCCGTTTAAGGAGGCCATGTGAGCCGCGGCAGTATCATTGCCCGCAAAAAACCCGGCTTTTTTTATGGCCTGTTCCAACCCTTTGAAATCGGTCCTGCCTATCAGGTTTCTTATATTCTTTCCCTTAATATATAACAATTCATCATTTTTTTCAATCTCATCTTTCACTCCTGTTATTGCCACCTTTATTCCCCGCGCCGCCAGCAGGCGCGCGAGCTTTGCCGCGTGGGGCCATTGTTTGAGCGGCCATTTCGCGCCCGCGTGAATCACAACGCTCTTTGAGCCGCGGGCAGCCTTTGTTTTCTTCTTAACCCGAGCGGTTGATATGCCCGCGCGCTTTACGGCATCCATGTATTTTTCAGAGACCGGCCTGCTCCGCCGCGGCAGCCACTTAAACAAAACCATGAGCCTCCTGCCTATCGCATCTTTTTGGCAGTATGACCTTGCTCCTGCCCTGACAGAAGAAAGAATGATTCTTGATTTCAGGCTGTTTTGAAGGTCAACAACCGCATCATATTTTTCCCCGGCAGCTTCCCCCGCGCCTGTTTTCCCGGAAATCAGAACCTTATCAGCCCCGCACATGGCGGCTGCTGCGGCGAACTTTGCGGAAGTAAGAAAATGGACAATCCCGCCCCGTCCCGCTTTTATCGCCCTTATTACGGGCCCTGTTATGAGTATGTCCCCCGCCGAGCTGAAACGGGCTATCAGTATTTTTTTCATTACAGCCTGAGCCTCTTTTCAAGTTCCTTGACATTCTTTATAAGCATGCCGGTCTTCAGCGCGTAAACCTTATTGCTTCCCTGAAAAAACTTTCTTGTAATTTTAACCTCGTCCTTTTCCGTCGTAATAATGACAGTCGCGCTTGTTTTTTCCATAAGTTTGCACATTGCCGCTGCTTCCCGCGCAGTTACTTTGTGGTGGTCCCTGAACCTTAAGCCCACCACAACATGCACGCCAATCATCTTGAGGGCGCGCTCAAACCCCACCGGATTTCCTATGGCGGAAAACACAACCGCCTTTTTTCCGCGCATCTGCCCGATATCCGTCCTGTCTCCCGTAAAAACATTGTAAAAAAACCTGGGCTGCAGCTCGGCCTCAAATATCCTGCTGTTCCTGCCCTTTTTTTCTATCTCTGCCCTTATCATCTCCGTCTTTTCCTGGTTTTCAACAAGATTGGTGTTTGTAATCACAACCGCATCCGCGTCCTTTAACGAGGAGACCGGCTCCCTCAACAGCCCCGCGGGCGTCAGCCTGCCGAAGCCAAACGGGTTTAAAGCGTCAATAAGAACCACGTTCATGACGTTCTTTATCATGTATCTTTTCTGAAAACCGTCGTCAAGCAGCGCAATGTCCGGCTTGAACATATTTATTCCCGCCGCAAGCGCCTTCAGCTTGTCGCTGCCCACAACAACCCGCGCTGTTTTAAGGTTTCGCGCCATCATAAACGGCTCGTCACCCGCGTTTATCTGTTTCATAAGCATTGCCTCGCCGTCATGGACAATATCCACGGGGTTCACCGGCTTTCTTTTGTAGCCTTTTGCCGCCACAAGCACTTTTTTTCCTTCCCTCATAATGCGCTTCGCGAGTTCCTCTGTAAAAGGCGTCTTTCCTGTGCCTCCCATGGTTATGTTTCCTATGCTTATTACCCTTGCCCCGAACTGTATTTTTTTATCCTGCCGCATCCTGTATATGACGTTCCTTACTGCCAGCCCCGCCCCGTAAAAGAGGGACAACAAAAACAGAAACAGGAACAAAAGCATGTCAAACGGCGATTTTTTCCTCTTTGTAACTGCCTGCCACCAGATCTTCTCAATCACGGCTCCCCCCCTTTTCCGCGCCGCTCTCCAGTATTATTTCATTAACCAGAAACGCGGTCGCCGGGCCCGAGCCCACAAATTTTTCCACGATGCTCCTGTTTTTTTCACCCATATAACTCCTCCTGCCGCTGTTTTCCGCCAGTTCCCTGACAGCGGCCGCCACCCCGTCCGCCGAAAAATCCGCGGTTATGGCTCCGCCTTCCCTGACAAACCTGTCAGCCGTATCCTCAAAATTAAACATGTACTTTCCGAATATCATGGGAAGCCCGGCATAAGCCGCCTCCATGGGATTATGCCCGCCAAGCTTCCTGAACCCGCCGCCGATTATCGCGATATCCGCCATCCCGTAAATCCTCGACAGCTCTCCCATGGTGTCAACTATAACCGCGTCATATTCCGAAATTTTCTTCCTGTCCTTAAGCGCAGACCACAGTATGTATGATAATCCCTGTTTTTTAAGAAACGCGGCGCACTCGCGCGCTCTCTTCAGGCGGCGCGGCGCGATAATAAGAAGCTTTCCGCCGGCGCCTGATGCCGCGAACCCCTCAATAATAACCCCCTCCTCGCCTTCCCTGATGCTTCCGGCCGCTACGACTACCCTGTTTTTCAACGCGTCTTCCTTTGGATAAAGAAACCGGGCAGCGCCTCCGCCCGATGAATATTTTGTGTTGTCAAGTATCATCATCTTTTTATGCCTGACGCCCATACGCAGCATGCGCTTCTGTATCTTTTCACTCTGGACTATCAAAGCGCTGAACCGCTCAATCAGCCGCGCGAAGAAAAAACCCAGCGCCCTGTAGAGCCCGAAACTTTTCACGGATATGCGCCCGTTAACCAGTATCAGCGGAATTTTCTCATCAGAAACACACTTAATCAATGACGGCCACAGCTCGGTCTCGACAATAATAACAGCCTCCGGGTTTATCATGTCAATGAAACGGCTCATAAGCGCAATCGTATCAAACGGCAGAATCGCGGTAAACAAGACCGTATCAGAGAGCTCTTTTTCAATCTTTCTCCTGCCGTTAACGCTCGTGGTTGTAACAACTATATCCCTTCCCTGCCGCAGGCTTTTAAGCTCGCGGACCACAGGCGCGAGCGCCTGCACCTCGCCCACTGACGCCGCATGAAACCATATTATCTTTTTGCCCTTTATCTTCTCCCTTAAGCTGCCGGGATATATTCCCGCCCTCTCCAACATCCATTCCCTCCATTTTTTGCTCACAAGCGCGCCCGCCAGAATAACCGGAGAAAAGAGCACAAGCAGCAGCGAAAACACAAAACTGTAAATACGCATCATAGCGCCGCAACCGCCTCTGCTATTTTGTCCGCAGCCGATTTTTTATAAAGCATTTTTTGTATCACCTTAAACCCGGCAATCATCTTTTTCCTGTAAACCGCGTCAAAATGTATTTTCAGCATTTCTTCCGCCATGTTTTCAGGCGTCATCTCCCCCTGAATAAGCTCCCGCACAAGCCCCCGGTTAAGAAGAATATTCGGCAGCCCTGCATATTTCAGCTTAACAAGGGCCTTCGCTATAATATAATTGAGCCATGATACCC
>DSBP01000214.1 GCA_011049465.1 bacterium
AAGAATAATATTTTCCAGCATTATTGATACCTGAGTCGCCAGGTTCCTGAGCCAGTTTATTTCTTCCCTGTTGAGAAGCGGCCTCTTTTTTCTCGCGCCAATCAGCCATATGCCTTTGAGCTCTCCTCCGGCCAGAAGCGGAAATATCCGTTCTGCCCCGTGTTCCTTCATAAGCTCTATAACGGGCTCTATGTCAGCGCCGTTATAAATCTCCCCGGGCCTACTGTAATAAGCGAAATCATCAATAAGTTTTTTGTACGAAAGCACCTGCCACGGTTTCGAGAAACAGCGGAAAACGGGGTGTCCGGGCGGCAGCAGAAAGCCCTCTGTTTTTCCCAGTTCATTATAAAGATACGCGGGATCGCTCTCCCTCTCCCTGAAAAAGAAAAACGATTTTTCAGCCTTGAATATTTTCTTTACGTTGAATACCGCGGCGGACAGAAGCTGTTCCGGCGTCTCGCACCCCTTGATTTTATCCACAACATACCCGAGCATTGTCTGGAAATCGTATCCGGAAATCATGAACGCCTTTTTTGAGAGCCCCTCCAGAAACCGCAGAACCGTGCCGAACTGAACGGCTATTATAAAGGAAACCGTCAGCAGCAGCGCCATTTTCGTCAGGCCGTCCGGGAGAAACGGCATAATAAAATGATATACCAGGAAAAATATTTCGCCGATTATCAGAGCCATAGCCGAGAAAACAACAATCTGCCTGAAGGCCTCCCTTAAGCTCAACAGCTCCTCGGAAAGCGTGGCGTAGGCTGTAATCAGGAAGAAAACCAGCACACCAAAACCCCCGAGCGGATAGACATTCAGCCCGTAAACATTCATCAGGTTTGTCGCGGCGCCTGTAGTGCCGGCCGCTATTGCAATGGCAAAATACTCAATCTGTTTTTTTTCCGCGTGTCCGGCATCAGCCGACAGGTATCGTCCAATCATAAGATACATTCCTGCCGGCACAGCAGCCAGAATGGAAATTAAAAGAGCGATGTAAATTATATCGGCCTTCGCGACATATCCAATGCCGGGCTTTGCCTCAAACCCTCCCACGCCTATGCCCGCGAGGTTCATCGCGCCCGCAACAGCGGCAACCGCCAGCATACCTTTTCTGAGCCTGCTAAAAAGTACGTTTTTATTTTTAGTGAACAAAACCGCGAAGGTCAGGAAAAAATATGGCGTAAACAAAAGAGCGGGCCTCAATAACCGAGAAACCAGCTCCGCGTCCGCGGCGCTTGCAGCCGTCCTGATAAGATAAAGATCGGCCTGCCACAGGGCCACGCACAGGTAAAAACCGCTTAAAACCTGAAAGAACCTGTTTTTAGGGCCGTTCGAGAACGTAACCAGTGCGAGGATAAAAATCCCCCCGGCTGATATAAGAATCTGAGCCTGATAGAAACCCTCTGTTATCATCTTTTCTTCCTCATTACAATCAGGTCATCAACATCCCTGTAGGCCTTTTCCAGGATTAAGAGCCTGTAACCTTTTTTCATGAGAAATCCGGTTATTTCACCCGCAGGTATCGTATTATAAACCCGCCTGTGAACAATGGAAATAATCATATTGATTACGCCTGCGCCAAAAAGCCTTGCTCCGTTTACAATCACGCCTTTTATGCCGTTTTCCGCGAATTCTTTCCCGCACAGGCTCATGAGATTGACCGGCCTGTTATGCGCGATGACAAGAATGCCGCCGCGTTTCAGCACCCTGTCAAAACCGGACAGCACCTTTTTAAAATCCCGGAGCATAAAAAGAGAGTGGACGTTAAGCACAATATCAAAAAAACCGTTCTTATATGGAAACGATTTTTCAAGATCCGCGTTTTTTATATTTATGTTTTTTAAACCTGCCGCTTTTCTCCTGAAAATACCGAGCATTGCCGCCGAATTATCAAACGCATATACGCTCCATCCGTTCTTCGCCATCTCAACGGAAAACTCGCCCGTACCGCAGCCTGCGTCAAGCACAACTGTGTTTTTTTTGGAGGCGTTCAGCCTTATAATCCCTGAAATTCTCTTTAAAAGCCGCCTGTAAGGCGCATAAAACCTGGTCATATCATCGTAAAAGACGGCATATACGGACCATAGCGCCTTTTCAAGGAAGTTCCCGCCGCTTTTTTCCTCTTTTTTTCTCTTTTGGCTCACAGGCTGTTTCCCATCCTTACCACAAGCGAGGCGTTATTGCCGCCTATGCCAAAAGAATTTATCATGGACACGCTCACCCTTTTTCTCACGGCCTCATTCGGCACATAATCAAGGTCACACTGCGGATCCGGATTTTCATAATTAATGGTGGGATGAATGTATCCGTTCTTGCCCGCCATCAGCGTCCCTGCGAGCTGCAACCCGCCTGAAGCTCCCAGAGGATGCCCTATCATGGATTTAATTGAGGATATTTTAACTTTTCCCGAGCGGCCGTTGAATACTCTTTTAATGGCGCGGGTCTCCCTTATGTCTGACACATACGAGGAACTGCCGTGCGCGCTCACATAATCAACATCCCCGCTTGATATGCCCGCCTCTCTTACCGCCATTGACATTACCCGGGCAGCCTCTTCTCCGGACTCATCCATTTTATACATACTGTAAGCCTCACAGGTGCTCGCGTATCCCGTTATTTCGCCGTATATCGGAACGTTGCGCTTCAGCGCCGACCGCAGTTCCTCGGCCACAAATATGGCGGCGCCTTCCCCCAGTATATAACCGTCCCTCTGCCTGTCAAAAGGCCTGCTCGCTTTCTCCGGGTCCTCATTGCGCCTGGAAAGGGCGTTTGCCGCGCAGAACGCGCCGAGTATGGATGCCGTGACAGGGGCTTCCGAACCGCCGCATACCGCAGTGTCAAGCTTGCCGTACTTAATAAGCTCATACGCGTGCCCAATCGCGTTTAATGACGAGGAACAGCCTGTCGATATTGTAATGGCCCTTCCCTTTATATCCCTGTCAATGGCTATGTGCCCGGCAGCGGCGTTGGGAAGCGCGCCGTTTACTGTAAACGGGCTCATTGATTCAGGCCCCCGCTTTTGCAGTATATTAACCTGCTTTTCTATGACCTCAAGGCCGTTAACACTGACACCGATAATAACGCCCGTTCTTTCCGGTTCTGTATTGTGCGATGTAAAGGAGGCGTCCGCAGCTGCCATTCTCGCGGCGACAACAGCGAACTGGGAAAAACGGGACATTCTTTTAGCCTCTCCAAAAGGCAGATGAAGCAGAGGGTTGAAGCCCTCAATCATCCCGGCTATTCTGGTCTTATGTTTTGATGCGTCAAAACTTTTTATTTTTTTAACTCCCGAACGTCCGTACAGAAGCGACAGCCAGAACTGCTCCTTATCAAGCCCGTTCGGGGCAAGTATCCCTATTCCCGTTATCACCACACGCCTGGCGCGATGTTTCATAACACACCTCCCGCAATGGTTTTATGCTTATTGCGCTGATATTTAATTATAGTTGCATTGTGGAGGAAAGTCAATTTGCATTTTAAATTCGGAATTTGCAATTTGCAAGTTAATACAACCTCA
>DSBP01000058.1 GCA_011049465.1 bacterium
ATAGGGGCATATTTGCTGTATAATGATATTAAGAGAAAAACCGGAAAACCTATAAAACAAAGGATAAAATCCTAAAAACCGTATGATGCCTGAAGGTTTTTTCGTTTCAGGCATACTAACTTCTGCCGTAATTATCTTGTCTTTCGGTGTTCGTATTAACCTACAAATTCCAAATTGTAAATTGCCGTGCTTGAGGTGGGCCGGGGCGGCCAGCGGAGAAATTTCGCCGATTTACATCGGCGGCGAGCCTGTTCGGATGGAGACTCGTGAATATACGCGATTAGGCTTGCGCGGGTGTTAGGGCGTCTTGAACGCTGATGTGCTTTGATGTTTGGTATGGCGTTGAATAGCGCGCAACACAGACGCGCCCTGAGTTCTCGACGAAATTTTCCGCTAGCCGCCCCGTCCTGCGTCAGTTTGTGTTAAGGCAATGGTTGTTTAGCTGCCTGCAAAAAACGGTTCGCTTCTTCTTGGCTGTCCACTTGCAAATTGCAAATTCCAAATTGCAAATTGTCTTTACTTGGTGCTGTATCTCCCGGTTTTTTCTGTTTACAAAAAAAAAATGATGGAGTATTATATGAAAATCCGGAACATACCCCGGCTGTTAATACACCAAACTAAAAAGGGGAAATATGGATATTCAGAGCCTGAAAAAAGAGATAGAGTCTGAGGGAGAAAAGATAAAAACAGCTTCTGAGCTGGCTTCTTTTAAGGCCGGGTATACGGGCAAAAAAGGGTCTGTTACGCTTTTGTTTGAGGGGCTCAAGGAGATAAAGGACAGGGACGAGAAGAAAGAAAAGGGCATGCAGATAAACGCTCTTAAAAACCTCGTGGAGGAAATAAGCGCTTTAAAAGAGAAAGAGCTGATTTCCTTAAAGAGGGCGGAGGAACTTAAGGATATTGATGTTACCCTGCCGCCGCACGAGGCTGCGCAGGGGTCTTTGCATCCGATTAACCTGGTCATGGATTCCATAAACTCTGTTTTTATGAGGATGGGGTTTACTATAGAAGAAGGACCGGATATTGAGCTTGCCGAATACAATTTTACCGCGCTGAACTTTCCTGATGACCATCCTGCCATGGACATGCACGATACTTTTCACATGGAAAATGGTTATGTGCTGAGGACGCACACGTCTCCCATTCAGATAAGGGCCATGCTTAAGAGGCAGCCGCCGTTAAAGATAATCGCGCCGGGCCGTGTTTACAGGCGGGATGCTGTTGACGCGTCCCATTCGCCTGTTTTTCACCAGGTTGAGGGGTTTATGGTCGCGACTGATGTGAAATTCAGCGATTTAAAGGGTATTCTCAACGTATTTACGGAAGAGATATTCGGCGCCGGGCTCAAGACGCGGTTCAGGCCCAGTTTTTTTCCGTTTACAGAGCCCTCGGCTGAGGTTGACGTGCAGTGCGTCAACTGCCGCGGCAAGGGGTGCAAAACATGCAAGTCAACGGGATGGCTCGAGATTATGGGCTGCGGCATGATTCATGTGAATGTTTTCAAGGCCGTCAATTATGACCCGGAAAAATATACAGGGTTTGCTTTTGGGATGGGAGTGGAGCGCGTAGCGATGCTGAAGTACGGAATCAGCGATATGCGCCACTTTTTTGAAAATGACATCAGGTTTTTAAAGCAGTTTTAATATGGAACTGATAATTTATTTTATGGTTTTTGCGGCGGCCGCAGGGGCCGTTTATCTTCTGCCGGCAGCTGCCGGAGAGTTCCTTAAAAAAGTCTCTGCGTACAGGGCGGGGATTGACTCTGCGGCCAGAAAAACATTTGCCGAGATAAGCGGGAGCGAGCTTGGCCGCGTGATGGCCGTTTCTGCCGCTGTTGTCCTGGCGCTTGCCGTCTTATCGGGTGAGATTATAATACTGGCTGCGGGAGCCGCTGCGCTCGCGATAACGCCGAGGCTGTACATAAAGATAAAGAAAGACAGGTTTAACCGCGAGTATTATGAGTCCATACCGCGTTTTCTCGAATCCGTAATATCAAGCATGAAATCGGGAACTTCTGTTTTAAAGTCATTTCAGGTCTTTGCCGGGCGCAGCAATTCGGCTGTCGCCAAGGAAATAAGCGTTGTGATAAAAAAGATCGGGCTTGGAAAACCCCTGAGCGAGGCGCTTCAGGAAATGTCCGACAGGGTTGACGTAAAGGAAAACCGCATTATTGTCTCGGCTGTTATTGCTTCGCTTGAAACGGGAGGAAACCTGACTGACGTGCTGGAGAACACTCTTACGACAATAAGAAAAAGGGATGAAATAAACAGGGAAGTAAAGGCGCTGACATCCCAGGGCGTGTTATCGGGGATAATCGTGGGGCTTCTTCCGGTTTTTTTGCTTTGCGCGGTTTATTTTATAGACCCTTCGTTTGTAGAACCGCTTTTTAAAACCGGCGCAGGCCGGGGGCTTTTGCTGGCGGCTTTTATTATGGAAGTGACAGGCGCGCTGATAATAAGCAGGATAGTGCGTGTAAGGTAGGCCGTTTTTTACTTAACTTAAACCCGCAGGGAGAATGAAGCCTGCGGTGTTTAAGAAATATGGAGGGGTGGATAATGGATGTAACTGTTCTTTTGTTTTCCGGTATCTGCGGAGCTTGTTTTGCGGGCGCGCTGTTTATGGCAATGCACAGGAACTCCGCGCTAAAGGAACTGATGGGGGAAAAAAAGCCCGGTTTTGTGCCGCAAATAAGGGATTTTGCGGTGTATCTGAAAGCGCGTGTTGTCAGGGCAAATACGCTGATTGCGAAAGGCCGAAGATACGAGAGGGCGGCGTTTAATATAACAAAGCTTGGGCTGAATGAGAAGCTGTCCGCAGGAAGCCTGCTTTTTATCGAGCAGTCCGCGGCAGTTGTCTCTTTTGCGCTGCTTTTTGCGCTGTCTGAGGATTTTTTATTGGCCGCTGCCATGGGAATAGCGGCTTTTTTCATTCCTTCCGCGGTTTTAAAGGCAAAGGCGGCTGAAAAAGACGCTGAGATAATGCGGGAACTGCCTGACGCTCTTGACATGATAGCGGCGAGCATTGAAGCGGGGCTTTCGCTCAACAGAAGCATTGTCAGATACGCGGAAAAGAACAGAAACGCGCTTTCTGATGAACTGGCTGAAGCCTCGAAGAAAATGCAGTTTGGAAAGAGCTTTGAAGAGGCAATGACAGGTATTGACGGAAAACTGGATATACCGGAAGTCAGCGGTTTTATAAATGCTTTTGTCCAGGCGGATAAAATCGGCGGAAATGTGAGGGAAATAATCAGGGAGCAGGCTGAAGAGGCGAGAAAAAAGAGGTTTCAGTTTCTTAAGAAAAAAGCGTATGAAGCGCCTGTAAAACTTCTTATCCCCCTTCTAATATTTATTTTTCCGGTCATATTTATTGTCCTTTTCGGGCCGATTGTGATAAAATTGCTTCAAGGAATGTAAATCATTCGATTGAGGCCGGTGATAATGGCGCGAGCAAGGGCTAAAGGGTTTGGAACTGCCGTATCGGGCAAAAAAGTCATAATTCCCAGGGTAGAGG
>DSBP01000162.1 GCA_011049465.1 bacterium
CGGAAATAAAAACGGTGCGCCGTCTCGCCAAAAGCTATCCTCTTCCCCTGATCGTCCCACGACAGCCCTTCTATTTCACCGGGCGTTTCATATACGGCCCGCGCGTTTGTTCCGTCCCTGTCAATTACCCACAACTCGCGGGTCTTTCCTTTTTCCCACGGCATAAAGGGCAGGTTTTTGTGCGCTATAAAGGCCAGGCTGTTCGAATAAGGCGACCACTCAAGCTCTGTTATGTCGTCAGGGGATGTATAGAGGCGCGTTTTATGGCTGCCGTCTTTTTCGAATTTCCACAATGACCCTGTCTTTCCGTAATTAACCCCTATTGCTATTGTTTTGCCGTCATACGACCACTTTGGCTGCGTCACTCCCTCACAAACCTCTTCAAAGATTTTCTTATTGTTTTTCCCGTTGGGGTTGATTGTCCATACCCTCCATATATTTCCCGAGTCGGTATATTCAAGCTTTACGCGCCTCTTTGTGTCCGTCATCCAGTAATCAGACTTCGCAAGCGTACTTCTGCTTAAAACCCGCTGATTAGTGGCGTTTGCATGCATAATGGTAAGGACTCCGTCTTTTATGAAGAGCACCCTGGATTCCGCCTTGTTCCACAACGGGAAGAGCGCGGCATCAGAACTCTTTTTAATATTAAGCTCTCTCGCGTCAGAACCGTCATAATTTGATACTTTAAGGTATGTGTAGCTGTCCTGCTTGCTCACATACAGTATGGAACCGCCCGCGGGCGACCAGAGAGGCATCATCTTGTGGAATCCGCTTGTTATCCGCTCTATCTTCTGCCCCTGCACATCAGCGGCCCACAGGTTATAATTCTTTGAATTGCTGTCTTTTGCCGCGTAAACAAATTTGGAGCCGTCAGGCGCCCACGCGGTCCTGTGCGTAATCGGCGCGCAATCCCTGCCGTCTATTATAACATTCATGTCGGCGAGAAGCACCTTGGGCTTTCCCACCGGCAGGTTAAGCTTGTCGTCCCGCGCGGTCCTGAGCTTTTTTTCCTCTGTTACCTTTTCCTGCTCAAACGCCACATACTCAATCAGGTCCTGAAATATATTTTCATCCTCGCGCCTCTGCTTTTCCGCTTTCTCGGCACGCCGCAGCTCAGCCTTTGATTTTTCCGCCTCAATAAGCGAAACATTCAGCTTGACCGCCCATATCTGCCTGGGGGAACCGGCCGTATCTCCGGCAGTCATAATCAGATGCGTGCCGTTATTGTTCCACAGCGGCGCGTCAACATGATCCGGCATTTTTATATCAGAACCCTCTTTTGGAGGCAGTTCGGTCTTTCCCATTGTAAGGGCATTTATAACGCCCACAACAGGGCCTCGCTTTTTACCCGGGCGGATATTATACGCAAACGACCAGCTGTCGCCGGACCAGGATAAATTTTCGGGTTTATCCGCGTATTTATCCGTTATTACGCCGTAACTTACAGCGGGCAGTACTCTGTCCCTGAATATGGAGGAGGCGTAAATGAGTATTGCCGCGAACATGATTACCGAAGCTGTTATGGCCATTACCCGTCCTCCAAACCGGAAGTCATCCTTAAGCGGGTCCTTGTTCAGTGCCGCCAGCAGCGAGCCGAGCGACAGCGCAGCGAAGACAAAACTGATAATCACATAATAGTTGTAAAAAGAGAGAACCGCGGCAAAACCAAGGGCCACTGAAGCAAAAAGCATTAAATCCGAGATTAAATTATTTTTGTTATTCTTTATGTACAGAAAGAAATCCACGGCAAATACCGCCGCAACAGCAATAAGCCCGGCCATGACAAATGTCTTATTAAAAACCTGGTCAAACGGCTTAAATATCTGTATAACAAAAAGCACTCCGATAAGCGCGAGTATTCCCGCGAGAATCAGCCTCATTGTTTTACTGAGCTGTTCAACATTTTTTCCGAATTTTCCGAGTATATAATGGTCATAAAATGCCGCAATCGCGATGAGAAAAACGCCTATTGCCGCCGGAACCACCGATAATTCCTGGCCTTTTATCCCGAGAAATACAAAGTACGCGCCTGTAATAACAAGGATAAACTGAAAAACAGTATTCCAAGACCTTGATTCAATAAATGTTTTATTAATAAACTCGCCCGTATTTTTCGGCGCAGGTTCTTCGGGTTCTGTCCCGGCAGCTTCGGCCCCGCCAGCCGGTGCGGTTTCTCCCGGCGCCTGCTCCGCGCTGTCCGCGGATTGTTCCTCAGCGGGCGCAGCGTCCTCAAGCGGGTTGGGTGTTATGTCCTTGGGTTTATTTTCCATATCATCCGTATCAGCCATTAAAGCCCTCCATTCAGCCCGGTTTATAACCGGGTGTTTTCGTTTAATTCATGATGTATTTTATTACCGGCCCCTGTGTTTCCCGGAGCCCGAGCCCGTTAAGCGCGGAGCTGAGCATCTCTGCAAAACCGGGTTTACGCCTTTCCGACAGCACTGAAGGCCTGCCCGGTATACCTGCCATTGCCGCGGCAGCCTCAATGGCATCATCAATATTTCCGATTGCATCCACCAGGCCGAGCTTCATCGCTTCCCTTCCTGTCAGTATCCTGCCGTCGCCTATGGCGCTCATAAGTTTTGCGCGGAGAGCCGCGCGTATATTTTCATTGTCATCAGACTCTATGTTATAAACGGCTTTCAGAGGCTCCATCCTGGCGTCAACAACATCATCAACAAACTGGTTGTGGACGTCTTCTATGAGTCCTTTTAAAAGCGCCAATTCCTTTTCCGTGGCTTTTCTGGAAAAGTTTCCCGTGTCCTTAAACTGCCCGCTCTTAACTGTCTCAAAACCCACGCCAATTTTTTCAAGAAGCTTCTCCGCATTAATAAAACTCATATAAACCCCTATGCTTCCTGTCAGCGTTGAGGGATTTGCGTAAATTTTATCGGCTGCCATCGAGACGTAATATGCGCCTGACGCCGCCACATCAGTCATTGATACAACTATCTTTTTCCCTGCATTCTTTGCCTTCCGGACCTGCCTGTAGAGCTCCTGGGACGCGCCGGGCCCACCGCCCGGGGAATTAACCCTGAAAACTATCACGCGAACAGCGGCCATATCAGTATACTGGTTTATCTGCCTGAGAATATGGGTCACATCGGTAATTTCACCGGTTATGTTTATCAGCGCTATTTTTTTTCCTGCGCCCGATGCTTCCGCAATTTTTTTGGACGCTTTTACCGCAAAGCTGCCGATAAAAACAAACAGTATTATGCCTATTACAACAGAGATACCAATCACAACCTGTTTCCGCATTATAAAATCCTTTGATAACCGCCGCAACAGCGGACAAACGCTGTTTCGAGCGTATTTTAATGATAAATATATAATATTTTATCTGTTTATCCGTTTAAAGTCAACCGAAAAGCGGAGCCCAGAAACCGCAATAGGAACAATTGAAAAGGCCGTTTAATCCATGTATAATAACGTTATCAACGCGTTAAATACATTCACCCAACGGGTGAGAAGGAGAAAACGGCCCATGAATAGTATA
>DSBP01000166.1 GCA_011049465.1 bacterium
CATATATATATGCCACATAATTTAACAAAACTCAAGCACATAAAATACCTTATTTTTAAGGGGTTTTTAATGTTTTGGGTTTAACGAAAAACCACACTGCGGTTTTTATAAAATCATGGCCTGTGATATGCGCGGCGCAGTAAGACAAATCCGCGTTTTTAATCCCTGAAAACCGTCTCTATAAACTCAACCTCCTCAGCGCTCAGCGGGCTCTCTGCCATTGTTGTATTCTGCTCAACCTGTTTTTTATTCCTGAAACCCGGAATGACGCATGAAACAACCTCATGTGAGAGGATATATTGCAGAGCCGCGCGTATCAGTTTTTCGGGCCGGCTGCCGAAGCGCTCCTTTATTCTCTCAAGCTTCCCATAAAATCCCGCCAGGTATGCGGGCTTAAATTCCTCCATCGTGCTTCTCACGTCATTTTTGTCAAGGACAGGCGGGTTCTTTGGCGAGAATTTTCCCGTAAGCAGGCCGCGTGAAAGCGGGTTGAAAGCCGTAAAAGTTATGCCCCTCTCCTTTAACATTGACGCAACAGGCGAGCCTGCTTTGATAAACTCAGGGTGCAGAATATTTGCCCAGCTCTGCAGGCAGTCCGGCTCAATGCGGGGTATGAGGCGCAGGAAATCCGCTTCTGCGTAGCCTGAAAGGCCTATGCTCCGTATCTTTCCCTCTTTTTTAAGCGCGCGAAAAGCCTCAAGCCCCTCATCAAGATATTTGTCCGACTCCCCGAAATCGCAGTTGTGGAAATAGTAGATGTCCAGGTAATCGCGGTTCAGGTTCTTCAGCGACTGCACGCACTGCTTCAGTATGTTCTCTTTCCTGTACGCGTGCTCAGATTCCCCTTTGTACCACCCCACCTTTGACGCTATGACAACTCTCTTATTGTCATCTCCGAGGGCTTTCGCGAGCACGCGTTCTGCCCTGCCCATGCCGTACACATCCGCGTTGTCAAAATGGTTTACCCCCCGCTCAAGCCCGTGCTTTACCGCCTCTACCGCGTCCGTATCAGAAGGCGCCTTCCATCCCATCCCGCCCGCGTCAGCGTCGCCTCCAAGCGTCCAGCACCCGAGCGAAATCTCCGAGACCTCAATACTGGTCCTTCCTATTTTCCTGTATTTCATCCTTTTGCCTCCAAGTAAGCGGCCGCGTTATACGAGCTCCTCACGTAAGGCCCGGATTCAACGTGCTCAAATCCCGCCTCATAGGCCCTCTTTTTAAGTTCCTCAAACTCAGCCGGCTCAACATACCTTTCAACAGGCGTGTTTTTAAACGCGGGCCGCAGATACTGGCCCAGACTCAGAAACGAACAACCCGCTGACCTCAAATCACCAAACGCCTCAAGCAGCTCCCCGGTTGTCTCGCCAAGCCCGAGCATGATGGATGATTTTGTTTTTACGCCGGATAAAGCCGCTGTCTTTAATACAAAAAGGGTCCTCTCATAATCAGCGCCGCGCCTCACCGCATAGAGCCTCTTTACAACCTCCAGGTTATGCCCCAATATGTCGGGTCCCGCAGACAGGACCGTGTTTACTGCCGCGGCGCTGCCCATAAAATCCGGCACAAGAACCTCAACCGCGATTTTATCATCATGCCCCTTTATTTTTTTTATGACTTCCTTAAAAGCGCCCGCGCCTCCGTCATCAAGGTCGTCCCTTGTGACAGATGTTATTACCGCGTGCCTTATCCCCAGTTTTTTAACGGCCCCGAGCACCGCTTCTGCCCCGCCTTTTGGCTCTTCGCCGGGCTCTCCCTTTTCAATATTACAAAAACCGCATCCCCTCGTGCATATGTGCCCGAGTATGAGAAAGGTGGCGGTTTTTTTTGAGAAACACTCCGATATATTGGGGCATCTTGCCCTGTTGCATACGGTATTTAACCCGAGCGGGCCGAGGACAGAGGCTGTCCCGGCTGTCTCCTTAAAATCAATCCTGCGGTTCAGCCACCCGGGCTTAAGCCCTAAGCGCATCTTTTCCGCCCTTTAAGTTCCACTCATCGCTTGAATACTTTTCAATCACAAGCCTGTCAACAGCCTCTTTTTCCTTTTCAAGAAATTTTTCCTCTTTTACCTTGACCTTGAACGTTGCCTTAAACACATCAAGCAGCCTTAAAGACGCCTCTGCCGGCTCAATGTGTTTTTTCGCCTCGGCGCAGAGAGTCGTAAACCCCTCTGTGTTTATCCCGGCGTTGAAATATTTCAGGGGTTTTTCCTTCGCGCCCGAGAGCGGTATTGAACCGTGCTGAAATATGATGTTCTTCTTTCTCATCTGCGCGTTGCCGCCTATTTTTTTGCCCTTTACAACAATGTCATATTCCTCGTGCCCGGTATAGCAAAACGGCGCCGCGCCGCCAAAAACCGTCTTTTTCAGGACCTCTACGGCATAAGCGGGCTTTAAGCCGTAGCCCCTGTAAAAATTAAGGATAAACCCGTTAAGCTTCTCAAAGGCCTTTTTGACCTCCATGTTCCTGCAGCCTATGTCCTCTTCCGAACAGACGATGGAATATGTAAGCTCGTCCTCGTGGAGTATTCCGCCGCCTCCCGTTATCCTGCGCACAACGCACATGTCATCGTCCGTGCACGCCTCTATATTTATGTCGTTTATGACCGACTGGTACTTGCCGACCGATATGGCGGCAGGCGACCATCCGTAAAACCTTAAAACCGGTCTTTTTGTCTTTTCATAATACTTAATCAGATATTCGTCAATTGCCATGTTGTCAAAACAGGGCAGCTGCTCATACGATATATGCCTCCACTCCTTTACGGCCCGCATATTATCCTCATTTCCCTCGCGGCCTTTGCTTCATCAGGCCTTGATACCGGCGTTGTAACCGGCGCCTCTTTTATCTTTTCAGGCGCGCTCTCAGCGAGCCGCGCTATCTCCTTCATCGCCTCAATAAACCCGTCTATCTCCTCTTTTGACTCTGTCTCTGTGGGCTCAATCATTATTGCCTCATCAACAACAAGCGGAAAATAAACGGTCGGCGGATGATAGCCCCTGTCTATGAGCGCCTTTGCTATGTCAATGGCATGCACTCCTTTTTTTGCCTGCTTCTTCGCGGAAAAAACGCACTCATGCATGCATGTGCCCGGATACGGCAGGTGGTAAAATTCCTTAAGCTTTTCCTTTATGTAGTTCGCGTTGAGCACCGCCATTTCAGAGGCTTCGATTAACCCCTCGCGGCCCAGCATCATAATGTATGTGTACGCCTTTACCATGACCGAAAAATTCCCGAAAAATGAGGCCACCTGCCCTATGGTGTGCTTAATGTTGAAATCCATGTAATACCTGCCCGATGCCGCCCGCTCAATGACAGGCGCGGGCAGAAACTCGATGAGCCTCTCAGATACCGCGACAACGCCGGACCCCGGGCCGCCGCCGCCGTGAGGCGTTCCAAATGTCTTGTGCAGGTTAAAATGGACTATGTCAAACCCCGCGTCCCCGGGCCGAAACTTGCCCAGCACCGCGTTCAGGTTCGCTCCGTCATAATACATAAG
>DSBP01000215.1 GCA_011049465.1 bacterium
ACATATTTAAAATACATCATGGGCATTACGTTGAAATCCCCCTCCAGCATGGCTATCGCGGGAAGCTCTATGCACCTTATGATATTTTTTCCCAGGTCATACCCGAAAAAATAACGCGACTGGTCCGCCCGCCCGTAGTTCGCCGCGAAAAGGTAAACAGGAAGCGCGAAAAACAGCGCGAGCACGGGCAGTTTAAACTTCTTTGCCCTGTCCGCGATGTACAGGATTCCGGCCGCGGCAAAGTAAGCAGCTGCCGCGTAAACAGGTATCATAAAGACATCCATTATCCACAGCATCTCCTCTTTAAGGTTGAAGTAAAACGAGAGCGCGAGAAACACGGTTACTATAAGCGCGCTGAAAAGAAGAAACACGTTTTTTTTCGCCCTCTTCACAAGGCTGTAAGCGCCGGCTGTTGAGAGCGCTGCTCCCCAGGCAGTGAACTCAAAGGTAAAGAGGGATATGAATTTCTTCACCTGCCTCATCACAACCTCAATGCCCCTTGCCTTTTCAAGGTCCGCGTACTGCCCTCTTGTAACCACCTCTATAAGAGCGCTTAAGTTTTCGGGCCTGCCCCAGTTCAGATACGCGTCAGACGCCGATCGTATTACAAGATACAGGTAAAGCAGCGGGCCGAGCAGGCCAAATCCCACGGCCGTAAAGAACATTTTTAAATCAAGCTTTGCTTTTGAAAGCGGGTTCCTTACCGTTGCTATAACATAAATAATGAGCGCGGGCGTCACAACACCCATTGACTCCCAGTGGTTCGCGAGCGAAAGGCCGTAAGAAAAAGAGGCGAGGTAAAAAAAGCGCTTTTCTCCCGAGGCCTCCCAGGAAAAGAGCAGCAAAATTATCAGGACGAGAAAAAAATTGTTCAGCGTATATATGCCGCCTTTGGCCGCAAGCGCCTCTGACCACAAGGTAAACGAGAACGCGAGCGCAAGCGCTGCCGCAAGCGAGGCCAGCACGGGCCCGTATCCGTCATTTTTTCTGCGCAGCATTATCATTGAGCCGAGAAAGAAAAGCACAATGGTCATCGCTCCGAAAAAAGCCGCCTGAAGGCTCGTCCTGAAGCCCGGGTTGCCCGCGGGAATAAACGTAAATATTTTTCCGGTCAGCGTGGGCAGAGGGTATCCGGGCGGGTGCTGTATTCCCAGCGTGTAAGAGCACGCGGCTGTCTCGGGTGAGTCATTCGCGTGAAACACCGGGTTCGCGGTCCTCAGATAGACAAAAAATACGGCCAAAAACAGTATGAGCACGGGCGCGGTTTTTTTACTTAGAGGCATCTTCAACCGCCCTTTTCAAATCAATTGCCGGTTTGTTCCCGGGAAATATCTCCAGCATGTCGTTTATGACCTCTTTTGCCGCCTTAAAATCGCCGCTCTTGTAATAGGCCACGGCAAGGTTGTAATACGCGCCGTGGTTGTCAACCGACGCCGCAATCGCTCCTTTGGCCGCTTCTACGGCGCGCGCCGTGTCCCCGACCGCGCCGAATGACGCTGACGCCTGGTAAAGAATATCAAAATCGCCCGGGTAATAAGCAAGCGCCCGCTCATATATTTTTACAGCCTCATCAGCCCTGTTGTTTATGTAAAGAGAGTACCCGGCCGCGGTCATGGCTTTTTTCGCGTAAGGCGATATTTTATAGAGGTTTAAGGCCGCTGCCAGCGCCTCCGCGTTTCTGTTAAAAGCTATGTAGGCGTTGAAGAGGTTTAGGGATGCCTCCCAGTGTCCGGGATTGAGGCTGAGCACGCGCTCAAGCATTCTTATGGAGCCCTCCGCGTTTCCCGCTTTTTCGGCAAAGAGCGCGGCATAATAGGCGTTGTCCTCGTTCCACGGCGATATATCATGTGCCTGCTTTGAATAGCGCTCTGCCTGGGACGCGTTCCTCAGGAAATTCTGCTCCCCGGCTTTGCGCAGGTAAGCGTTGCTTATCAGCACCTGCGCCGATATGCCGACGCACAGCACGCACAGGACCATTACTGCCGCGGATACAGGGTGCGGTATCTGCGCGGCCGCGCCTTCAGCAGGGCTCTCAGCCTCGCCCGCGGCAAAGAGCACGGATAAAACAGCCGCGGTCGGGATGATTAACATAGGAAAATTAAAGAGCCCGTGCGTGATAAACCCGGCGCCCGAGGCGAGCAGCCCGGCCTTAAAATAATAATTGCCCCTGCCATCCTTAATGTCCCTGTAATTTGAAAGGATGAATATTAAGAATATCAGCGCGAGCGCGCCCGCGCCCAATATCCCGTATTCCGCGAGGGCATGAAGAAAGTCGTTGTGAGCGTGGCCGGACTTGTAATAATCGCTCTCCGCGTAGGCAGAGGGCTTCATGGCGCTTGACTGGTAGTAGGAATAGGTTATGTGAAAATTTCCCGCGCCCGTTCCCAGAAGGGGCCTGTCCTTTATCATGTTCATTGTGTTTTTCCACAGCGTGATTCTTATCGGCGCCGCGTCATCGCCCTTAAATGTGCTCGTTATCCTGTCAACAGCCGCCGGGCTTGAGGCAAAATAAAACGAGGCAAAAACCGCGAATAAGACGGCGCCGGCCGCAACAATCCGCCTGTTGGCTTTAACGGCAAAAGCGCCCCGCTTTGCCGCGAAAACAGCGAGTATAATGGCGGAAACCGCAAAGGCAAGGTAAGCTCCGCGCGTCTGCGTCAGCACAAGCGCTGACGCCATGAGCGCGGCCGAGAGGAACAAAACAGCCCGCGGCCCGCGGCCCTTTGCGCCGAGAAAAAGCCCGAAGGCTACGGGAAAGACAAGAACCATATGGCCCGCGAGAAAGTTCGGGTTGCCGAGAGTCGAGGCTGCCCGGCCGGAAAAGGTTGTCTGCCACGGCACAAAATCAATGCCCGCGGCCTGAAACATGCCGTACACTGCCATTATAACCGCGGACGCGATAACCGCGGTTTTAATTTTTACGGGGTTATTGCCTCCTTCACGGCAGTAAACAAGCACGAGGTAAAAGAGCGCGATGTAACAGAGGTTGACGCCAAGGGTTCCGGCGAGATAAAAATGGTTCGAGGCGGCAAAAACCCCCGCGATATTCGCGGTTATAAACACAAGAAAAGCCGTTGAGTACCTGGAACGGGGAAGTTCCGCCCTGCCGCGGGTCAGGGCAGAAACAAGGAATACAAAGAGCGCAAGAGGCACGGCAAAACGAAGAAAAAACCGCTCAACAACCCAGAACGGGTCCGCCATAACCCGGCTGAATACAAGGGGAAGAATAAAAATGCCCGCGAGCAGCATAATCTCATATATTTTTTTAAGCAAACCGTCCCGCATCAGCGCTCCTTAATTCCGGGTTTTATACGCCTTAAACCGTGAAAAAATAATAACATTTTTAGGGGTTTTTAGCAAGACGGGCAAGGGCAAAGTTAAAACTTAAAATTTAAAGCTTAAAGTTAATACGATTACAAAACAGCCATTGCCTTAACACAAACTACCGCAGGACGGGGCGGGTA
>DSBP01000270.1 GCA_011049465.1 bacterium
TAATCGTCTTTGCGAGGAGCGGCAGCGACGAAGCAATCCTGTGTTTAAAGGCAAAAACCGGATTGCTTTGCTCCCGTTGGTCGCTCGCAATGACGTTTTTTGGTGTTTTTCAGCACCCTGCTAAGTGGTTCATCGGTTTCAGAGAGAGAGTTGGAGAGAGGGTTAGAGGTTGAGGCGTGGGATGAACATGAGAACGGATGAAAACATAAGGAGAGTGAGTATATGAAAAAAACAGTACTTTTATTGTTGGTGGTTTTATTCTGCTTTGCAGGGCTTTACGCTATGTCGGGGAAGCAGGGGGTGAAGGAGGAGGGGGGGCAGGTGAAGGAACAGGAGGCTGGGAGAGATAAGAAGGAAAAAATAAGGACATATACGATTGCGCCTGAAGAGAAAAAGGAGATTATGCGGCGTATAAGGAGCAAGGATAAAAAAGAGGCATATAAGGCAATTAAAGACATCCGCGAGAGAATAGGGAGCGAGGCGGTTCTGCCTAAGGAAGAAAGGGAACGGCGTGGCAGGTTTGTTTTGGAAGACGAGATACTTGATGAGGTGATGAAATTCGCAAGAGAGGGGGACGTAGAACTGAAACGACACGTATATACGATACTTGCCAGGGATATAGACGATGCAAGGCTGAAAGAGGTGTTGGATGTGTATTTGGAAGGTGATGATGAGTTTTATAAACGTTACGCCATACAAAGAATAATTGGCGATCCTGACGCTGAATACCGCAACAGATATAAAGAAAAGTTTATTAAGATGGTTCTTGAAGAGCGGGATGTAGATACTGTTGATTATTTGTTTGCGGCTTTAAAAGGATTCAACGATCCAAAGGTTGTGTACAGAATAAAGCCGATTTTGACAGAAACAACAGAGCCTATAAAGATGCTGAAACATGCGTTTGAGGGGAACGATATAAATGATTTACGGGCAATGCTAAGGGATGATATTGGCTTTTTACTGCAGATAGTATATGGCTCTGTAGGGAAGTATCCTGAGAGAATACTATCTGTTGAGGAAGCGATTGAGGTTTTCGAAGGGAAAAACGAGCGGCATCCGTGGTTAAACATAAGAAATCTCAATGAATTACATTTATCTAATAAGTCTCGTGGTTATTGGGAGGACGGGGAAGGTCGTTTCTATGCATATTTAAAGGATCCGCTATGGTTCGGTGATTTTCAAAAAATATTTGCGGAACAGGGAAGGCCAATATCCTCTGAGCAGCCAATATTGAGAATTTATGTAATGTTTAACTTTCTGGATACGGAAAGACTGCCGCAAAGAACCAAGGGTGGGGAGCCCATGTGGTTGTATATCACCGAGGTAGATAATAAATGGTGTTTAATTGGAATGAGAAACTAATGAAAAGATTTGTATTTTTAGTTTTGATATCTATTATCATGGGTTGCGGGACGAATGCGTTCGGCGCGCATGTTGACCCTGTTACAGGAACGATTACTTCATACGGCACAATAACAAGTGTGTTTGGGCCAAGGGTTGTTGGTGGAGAAAGTGACTTTCATCACGGGCTGGATTATAGCGCTCCCAAGGGAACAACTGTATATGCGGTCAGCAGCGGCAGTGATATCGGCATAGGAGCGAACATAGAAGGAAGCGGAACCGGGTGGTGGGTGTCGGTCGGCGGGGTCAGGTATATTCATTTAAAACGTTCAGGGGACAGAGAGGGAATTAAACCTGAACCCACAGAATACAATCTCGGAGTTTTTAGAATCGCGAATACAAACAATTACGGTATTTATGTGCGCAGAGGGGAGCAATACTGGGTTGTCTGCAATGCCGCGCATACAACAGCGGCACGGGCAATGGCGCATCCCTATGATATTGCTGAAAACAGCTACGCAACAAGCGCAACGGCAGGTGACATAATCGCGGTATCAGGCGGGTCAGGTTATGGCAGAGAAGACAGATACACCCCGCACTTACACGTAAATTTGAGTGACAGGAATCAAAATCCTTTAAGAAGAATACCTTATAATAACGAGCCTCCGCATGCAACGATTAGTGACCTTGTGCCGGGAAAAGACGCTAAGCTGTATATTGACTCGGGAATTGTCACCATATCCGCAAGAGTGGACGCCTCGGCGCACAAGGATGTAAACAGGATTGAATTTCGATACAGGAAGAAAGGGGACGATAAATTCAAGTCCATATATTATATGCAATTTGACCCGAATGAAACAAACGATATTCTCAAAAATAAGTCGAGAATAGGAGACAGAAAGAGTAGTTATAAATCTGTTACGGAAAGAGCGGATCACGAAAAAAACATGCATATACTGTCTGACGCGGCCAAAACAGATACCGGGATATACCCTGAAGTGGATGCGGCAGGTGAGGGGAGGCCGGGAAAGTCCACGATAAAATATAATTGGAAAATTATTAATGAAAAACCGGGGGAATATGAGATTGCCGCAGTTGTTACAGACATAAGAGGGGGGACGGCGCAGGCATCAAACAGTTTTCTTTTTGTAGATAAAAGAGATATACCTTTTAATGGGAGGCTGGGGTACGAACGCGTTTCCATGAGCAACCCGCAGCAGGAGCCGACGGCTGTGCCGTCGCCGGAGGCGGCTGTGGAATATCCCTCATCATATCCCGTCAGTGAAGTAAAAATAGACGCCTTTATAAAAGGCCTCATGCTCGGCATGACGGCAGGGGCCAATTTTTCGGCGGCGAAATACAGGGAAGGATACAAGGCTGTCGGAACAGCCGCATATACGCTGTTGTTGAATGAGATAGAGAAAAACAAGGACGGCAGTTATGACATACTTGTAAACGGCTATTCAGAGAGCCAGCCGTATTATGTCCCGTATATTGATTTCAACAGCGGGGATGTCTCCGCGGCGATTAAAAACGCCGTAACCGCGGCATATCAGGAAATATCGATGGTGAGAAATGAGGATGACGGGGCCGGCGGCACTGCGGAACGACATTACATAAAAACGTTCAGCCCTGAAAAAGCGGATGTCTTTACCCGTTCCGCGGATAACGCGGAAATCCCGGCATACACTCCGCTTGTCTTCCCGTTTGTGGACGCAAAAGGGACGACGCTTGTGCAGAGCACAATAGACGGACTGGGCAGATATATGGCGTATTTGAATACGACGAGGGTGGATGAAAATGTTGGAGTCACCGCTCCGCAGAGCCTGATTAACTGCACGAAAGCGGGGATGTCCGCTTTCGCGGCGATGAAATATGCGGATCAAGGCGTGCCGGCGCTTGGAGAGAAGGCGGGAGGAGGCAAAAAAGCAGAGGATATACTGGGTTACTTTTACAGGCCCGTGCCGATGATACTGGGCCGCTTAACGGCAAAACAGGGTAACAGTAATAGAGTGATATATGACAAGGAGTGGGGAGGAGCGAGGCTCGGAGAAGACGGCAAAACGGCATTCAGGATAATAACGAAAGAGGAGACAAGGGA
>DSBP01000043.1 GCA_011049465.1 bacterium
AACACACATGGCGCCGTGGACAAAAACCTCAAGCTCAAACCCCTTTGTCTTTTCCCGTATCTCCCGTATCTCCTCAAAAGAAAGCTCCCTTGAGAGTATAACCCGCGAGGCTCCGAGTTTTTTCCACTCAAGCACACTTAAACAGTTCATTGTGTTTACCTGAACGGATATATGAACAGGTATGCCCGGCGCCTCTTTTAAAGCGAGCGATAATGCGCCAAGGTCCGAAATTATAATGGCTGAGACATTAATGTCCTTTAAAAACCCAAAATATTCCTTAAGCCCCGTAAAATCCGAGTCCCTTGGAAATATATTTGCCGTTACATAAAATCGCCTGTTAAGCGCGGCCGCGCTTTTAACGGCTGATGCCATCTCCTCTTTTGTAAAATTACCGGCTCCGCTTCTCATTCCGTATTCACCGCAGGCTCCATATACTGCGTCAGCCCCAAAATCCATGGCTGTTTTAAATGTCTCAAGCCTGCCTGCGGGAGCGAGTATTTCCGGAGCCTTCATATCTCTTTTCTCTCTGTTATTGCCTGTCCAAGCGTAAGCTCATCAGCATATCTTATATCAGAACCTGTCGGAAGGCCTTTTGCCAGCCTTGTTATTTTAAAACTGCCGTTCTCTTTAATAAGGCTCACGGCATAAAGCACTGTCGCGTCTCCTTCCACAGTATGATTGACAGCCAGAATAACTTCTTTTAACCCCCCGGTTTTTTTTACACGTGCGTTAAGCTCCCCCAGCTTGAGTTTTTCCGGCATTATGCCGTCAACCGGGCTTATCAGCCCGTTTAAAACATGATAATACCCTTTGAATTTTCCGGTTCTCTCTACCGTAATAATATCTTCCGGCGATTCCACAACACAAAGTACAGAAGCATCCCTTGAATCATCAGCACAGATGGAGCACTGCCCCCCCTCGCTTACGTTAAAACACAGAGGGCAAAAGGTAATTTTTTTCACAGCCTCAAGGATTGACGCAAAATTATCCATGTAATCGCTCTCTTTTTTCAGCATATAAAACGCTATCCTCTCAGCCATTCTCGGGCCGACTCCCGGAAGCTTGGAAACCTCATTTATAAGCCGCTGAAGCGCGAAAGGATAGCCGTGCATATATTTTAAAACATTCCGGGAAGGTTGAGCCCCATGCTCCCGGTTATTTTTTTTGTCTCTTCCTCGGCCATTTCCTGCACGCGAACCAGTACCTCGTTAACAGCCGCTGTCACAAGGTCCTGAAGCATGTCAACATCTCCCGACGAAAGCATCTCAGGGTCAATTTTTACGGAAAGCACCTGTTTTGCCCCGTTTGCCGTGACAATTACCGCACCGCCGCCTGATGAGGCTTCCACAACTTTGCTTTTGAGTTCTTCCTGCATTCTCAAAAATTCTTCCTGCATTTTCTGAGCCTTCTTCATCATATCACCCATATTTCCCATTCCTCGCATTTTGTCCTCCTTACTGCCCGCCGGGTTTTTTTACTATCTCAACGGACTTTATCCCAAAAAGTTTTTCCAGGTTTTTTACAGTAGGATGATTTCTCGCGTCTTCATCCTGCATTTCCTTTTTTACCGCGTATTTTTTCTTATACTCCTCTTTTCCCTGGATTATAAGTTTGAGTTCCATATTAAACTCTTCTTTTATAAGTTTCTTTAAAAGCGCGCTGTTCTTTTTCAGCGTTTCCGTTAAAAACGGGTTTTCCCCCACCAAAAAAACGACATCCGGCTCTGTAAAAGCGGCTATGCCGCAGGTCCTGACAGCCGCCTCAATAGGAGAGTATTCCTCTGCGGCTGCTGCCTCTATTATTGCTTCCCATCTCTTCTCAATAATATCCTTGGTCAGGACGGATATTTCCTTTTTTTCCTCTATTGACTCAATCATCATGGGCGGTTTTTTTTCAGCCGCAGGGTTCGCGGGCATTGCAGCGGCAGCATCAGGCCTTTCAGCAGGCCTTGCAGCGCCTGACGGCTGCAAAGTATCCGCGTCAATGGCAGCGGAAAATATTATTTCCATGACAAACGTCTCCATTACTATATTAGGAATATTTGTTCTTTCCATCAATATACCTGCGTCAATCGCTCTCTGAATAATGTACAAAAGCCTGTGCTTGTCTGTTTTGCCGGCAAGCGCTTCCAGGTATCGCGCCTCTTCCTGCGCCATGCCGCGCAGAGCCTCTTCCCCGATGGTTTTTATCAGGAGCATTTTTCTTAAAACCGCTATAACATCGCCAAGAAACTTTTTAAGTTCAAAACCCGCGGAAAAAATATCCTCAACAAGTTTGACGGCCTTCGGCGCGTTCCCGTCAACAAGCGACTCGACAAGGCTGTTTATTACCTCAAATTCAATTTCGCCCAGCATCTCGCCGGCGATTTTTTCCGTGATAACGCCTTCGCTTGTATATGTGACGGCCTGGTCAAATATCCTCTGCGCATCGCGCAGGGCCCCGTCAGCGGCTTTGGCTATCATTAACAGGGCTCCCTCTTCCGCTTTAATACCCTCCTTTTCCGCGATAAATTTCAGATTCCCGACTATTACCGGGTCTTCCATCCTTTTAAACCTGAAGTGCTGGCACCTTGAAAGGATTGTCTGGGGAAGCTTTTGCGGGTCTGTTGTGGCAAAAACAAATATAACGTGTGACGGAGGCTCCTCAAGCGTCTTAAGAAGCGCGTTAAACGCCTCCTTTGTGAGCATGTGAACTTCGTCTATTATATAAATTTTATATTTTGCCCGTGCTGTTCCGAAACCGATGTGCTCCCTTAACTGCTTAATCTCGTCAATGCCCCTGTTTGACGCGCCGTCAATCTCTATTACATCAAGAAAACTGCCGTCAGTTATTCCCGTACACGCGCTGCATGCGCCGCAGGGCTTTACAACAGGGCCCTTTTCGCATTCAACCGCCCTTGCAAATACCCTCGCGGTTGTTGTCTTGCCGACGCCCCTGGGCCCTGAAAAAAGATAAGCGTGCATAATACGGCCTGTTTCTATGGCGCGTTTTAAGGGTATTACAACCTGGTCCTGCCCTATTATGCCGTCAAAATCCTGAGGCCTGAACTTTCTTGTGAATACAAGATACTTTTTTTCTTCCATTAAAATCTTCCTTTTACGCGTTATGAATTTAAAAAGTGCCATACCGCCTTGCTTTGATAGTATCCGCGGGCCGTTAATGACTTTGCGGCTCCGGCAGGGTTTTACGGCAACACATCCCATGTAGTCTTTTACCGCTGCTTCCTTTCGGACCTGACGGGGTTAAAGCACAGAAATCGCGCCGCTCCCGGCTTTCATCACCGCGCGGTAATTCCCGGTTTTCCGCCGATAAAACCGAGGCAAAGCAGCTCAGCCCGGCTAAAGCGGATTGCCGGTACAGGGCACCGCTGGCTCCCCGCCTAGGTATGGCACAAATTATTATAGCATATTAACAGTAATCTCAAATAAAAA
>DSBP01000041.1 GCA_011049465.1 bacterium
AGTATATAGAAAAGACCATGAACGTAAAAATATCATGCACCGGCAGCGGCTGGGCCAGCGCGGCCTTCAGCGGAAAAGCGGACCCGGATGAGATGATAAGAAAATACGACGATATTCTTGAGTCTGTTTTAAAGGCCGGCGCTAAAGGCGTTATACTAGATGTGAGAAGGCTGGAAGGCAGAATCAGCAAGGTGGATATGCATTTTTTAATAACAGCAATGAGCGGGTTCAGGGACAACTGCGTTAAAGTGGCGCTGCTTGAAAAAGACGGAAGAGGCGGGAATTTTAACAACCGGCTCATTATAAACACCGCATATAACAGGAACATAGAGTTTGAGGTATTCAGGGAAGAGCGCGAAGCTGAAAAATGGCTTTCCGGTTAAGGGGTATGCGGGGATTGTTCATGATACGAAATATTTGTTGACAAGTTAAGCGTTTTAATATACTATTTGTTTGACGGGAAAATAATAAAAAAACAGTATAGAGGGGCTTTTATTGGCAGTTTGGCAAGGCTAAAAAAGGCGGGATAATCTCCCGCCTTTTTTGTTTCTGAAATTTTATCTCAACTTTCGCATTCAACGGGGTTGCACTAACTTGCAAATTTCAAATTGTAAATTGCTCCACTTGAGGTGGGCCGGGGCAGGCAGCGGAGAAATTTCCCTGATTGCCATGGGCCTGGTTTTGTTAATATCACGATAGACTGCTGTGCGCGGCCCGGCTTACGCACGATTACGGGCGGGTGTGTTCTGCAGGCTTGTAGATTCGAGACGGGGAGAGGAGTTGCTTATACCTGTACTAGGCTTTAAATCAGGAAAATTTTCCACTGCCCGCCCCGTCCTGCTATGGTTGCACGTTGCGGCAATACTTGTTTAGCAGCCGGCAAAAACCGGTTCGTTTCTTTTTGCCGTCCACTTGTAAATTGCAAATTCCAAATTGTAAATTGCTCCACTCGAGGTGGGCCGGGGCAGGCAGCGGAGAAATTTCGCCGATTTACATCGGCGGCGAGCCCGGTCATCCGGTGACTCGTGAATGGCCGCGGTTAGGCTTGCGCGGGTTTTAGTGCGGTAATTCTCATGCAGGGCACAGGTGTTTGGGATGGCGTTGAATAGCGCATAACACAGACGCGCCCTGAGTTCTCGACGAAATTTTCCGCTACCAGTCCCGTCCTGCGATGGTTGCACGTTACGGCAATACTTGTTTAGCAGCCTGCAAAGAGCAAGACGAGAAAATTTGATTGTGCGAAAAACCAGGCGTATATGCAGTGGTACTAACTTTAAACTTTCAATTTTCAGTTTTCAGTTGCCTTCCTTGATGCTGCCTACCCCGTCCTGCGATGGTTGCACGTTGCGGCAATACTTGTTTAGCAGCCGGCAAAAACCGGTTCGTTTCTTTTGCCGTCCACTTGTAAATTGCAAATTCCAAATTGTAAATTGTCTTTAACGCCCCCACAATATTCCTTGACGGTTTTAAACCGTTCTTGTAGAATAGTCCAAATTTTTAAAAAATTAACAACGGAGTGCTTAATGGAGCCCAAAAAAACCCCGCTTTTTGAGAGCCACACGCGGTTAAACGCGCTTATGGCAGGTTTTGCGGGGTGGGACATGCCTATTCATTACGGTTCGATTATCAGCGAGGCGCTTCATACAAGAAAGAACTGTTCGGCCTTTGATATTTCCCACATGGGAGAGTTCTTCATAAAAGAGGACCCATCCAAATCAACCCTTGATAAAATAATTACTGTGCCTGTGGTGAAAATGGGAGAGGGAAAATGCAGGTATGGTTTTCTCCTCAATGAAAACGGCGGCATAATTGACGATCTTATCGTTTACAGGATAAAGGAAGACGAGTGGATGGTGGTTGTTAATGCCTCAAACGAAGAGCGTGACGCGCTCCATTTTTCCGCGGCGCTCTCCGCTTCAGCTTCGTTTGACAACCGCTCCGGCGCAATGGCAAAACTTGACATTCAGGGGCCCTCTTCGCCTGCGGTGATGGAAGAGCTGGCAGGAGGCGGCATTGGCGCGCTCAAATATTTTTCATTTGGTGAATTTGATATTTTTGGAGAATCGTGCATAATAAGCAGGACAGGATATACGGGCGAGGCCGGGTTTGAGGTTTATGCAGGCGCGTCAAAGAGCGTTGAAATATGGGATGCGCTTCTCGCCAAGGAGGGCGTAAAGCCCGCGGGGCTCGGCGCGCGAGATATTCTCAGGCTTGAGGCGGGGCTGCCGCTTCACGGCTCTGAGATGGACGAGAACATTACGCCGCTTGAAGCCGGGTTTGGACGCGTTATTGATTTTGAAAAGGAATTTACGGGCAGGGATGCGCTTCTTAAACAGAGAGAGGTCGGCGTTAAAAAAAACCTGAGGGGTTTTCTGGCTGCCGGACGCAGGCAGCCCAGGCATGGCAGCACAATAACAGTAAACGGAAAAGAGGCGGGTGTTGTGACAAGCGGCTGTTTTTCGCCGCATCTTAACAGGGGAATCGGAGCAGGGTACATTGACACATCAGCAGGCGCGGAAGAGGGAGCGAAAATTGAAATAGGGGCGGGAAAACCCCTGATAGATGCGGAAATAACCGCGATGCCTTTCATAAAAACAAGGGCAAATAACTGAGGAGGCAGGGAGAAAAAATGAAAATAGAAGAGGGTTTGTTTTACACCAAAGAGCACGAGTGGATAAAAATTGAGGGCGCGTCCGCGAAAGCGGGAATAACGGATTACGCGCAGCATAAGCTCGGCGATATTACCTATATAGAGCCGCAGGACGCGGGCAAAGAGGTGAAAAAGGGGGAAGCGCTGACAGGCATTGAGTCAGTAAAGGCGGCGTCAGACATGTACTCTCCCGTCAACGCGAAGATTAAGGGCTTTAACACGGCGCTTGAAACCGCTCCCGAGGCGGTGAACAACGACCCTTACGGCGCGGGCTGGATATTTGAGCTTGAGCTTGAAGGAAGCGCCGATACCTCTGATTTGATGGATGCTGAAGCGTATAAAAAATATACAGAGGGGCTGGAATAACAAAGATGGCAGGGTTTATACCGCACACAGAAAAAGAGATAAAGGAGATGGCCGGGGCCATAGGAGTGTCTTCAATATCGGAGCTCTTCAAAGAGATAGGAAGCCTCGCGCCAAAGTCATTTGATATTCCCGGAGGAATGACGGAATTTGAGGCAATGCAGGCGTTAAAGAGCCTTGCTGGAAAAAACAGGACCTATTACGTGTCGTTTCTGGGCGGAGGTTATTATGACCACTACATACCCGCTGCTGTTGACGCGCTTTCAATGCGTTCCGAGTTTTACACGGCATATACGCCGTATCAGCCCGAGGCGTCGCAGGGAACCCTGCAGGCAATATTTGAATACCAGACAATGACAGCAAGGCTCACCGGGCTTGACTACGCGAACGCCTCGCTTTATGACGGAGGCACGGCCC
>DSBP01000347.1 GCA_011049465.1 bacterium
GAACAATATCGGAGAGATAATCAATAAGGCTTTGGAAGAGATTGAAGAACGCAATAAGGCAAAACTGGACGGGGTGTTCCGCAATATAGATTTTAACTCAGAGGCAAATCTGGGGCAGGTAAAGGACAGGAACAGGCGGCTTAAGCATGTGATTGAGGATTTTTCAAACCCCAAACTTGATTTCCGGCCTTCGCGTATCGGGCATAATGACATAATCGGCGATGCGTATGAATACCTGATATACCGTTTCGCGAGCGATGCGGGGAAAAAGGGCGGGGAGTTTTATACCCCTTCTGAAGTATCTCAACTGCTGGCAAAACTCTTGAAACCAAAAGCAGGGGAGCGGTTGTATGACCCTGCGTGCGGGTCGGGGTCATTGCTAATCAAAATAGCAAAGGAAATAGGGGGCAAAGACTACTCGGTTTTTGGCCAAGAGAACAACGGCTCCACCTGGGCGCTTTGTAAAATGAACATGTTCCTGCATGAGATAGACGGCGCTAAGATTTTATGGGGTGATACGATAAATAACCCTCTGCATATCAAGAACGACGAGCTGATGAAATTTGATGTAGTGGTTGCAAATCCGCCGTTTTCTCTGGATAAGTGGGGCGCGGAACACGCAACAAGCGACAAGTATCACAGGTTTGACAGGGGAGTGCCGCCAAAAAGCAAGGCGGATTATGCCTTTGTCCTGCACATGATAGAGTCAATGCTGGAAGATACAGGCAGGGTTGGTGTTGTCGTGCCGCACGGAGTGCTTTTCAGGGGAGGCAGCGAAGGTAAAATCAGGCAGGCGCTGATAGAGGAAAACCTTCTTGATGCTGTTATCGGCCTGCCCGCGAACCTTTTTTACGGAGTTGGCATACCTGTGGCGATACTGGTATTTAAGAAAGGGAGAAAGAAAAAGGATTTGATTTTTATAGACGCGAGCAAGGAATTTGCAAAGGAAAAAACAAAAAATGTACTCCTCCCGGAGCATATTGAGAAAATTGTAAAAGCGTATAAAGGGTATGAGACCATTGATAAGTATGCTTATAAGGCTCCGGTTGCAGAAATTAAAGAAAACGATTTTAACCTGAACATACCGAGGTATGTGGATTCGTTTGAGCATGAGAAAGAGATTGATATAAAGAAGACGGAAAAGGAAATTGAGAAAGTTGAAGCAGAGCTTGTTGAGGTCAGGAAAGAGATAACTAAAAAAATGAAGGAGCTTATTTAAGAAAATGGCATGCGGGAACAGAGGATTATATGTGGTATGATTGCATAAATTATATGCCAATACAGGAAGCAAAAATGAGATAATCAAGGAAGTAAAATTATTACAAAGCAGGAATTAAAAACTTGACAAATAAGGAAGTGGTTGATATAATTTGTTTGTAAACAAAAATATGGAGGTTATTTAGTTTGAAGAAAGCCTATTTACCAAGAATAGCCGATAAATTGTTAAAAAACGCGCTGGAAAGCGCAGGCGCAGTATTGATTGAAGGCCCTAAATGGTGCGGTAAAACGCGCACTGCCGAAGAAATTGCGGCAAGTATCCTTTACATGCAGGATCCGGATAAGAGTGAGTCCTATCTGCTGGCAGCGGACACAAAGCCTTCTTTGCTTCTGCAGGGCAGCACGCCCCGGCTGCTTGACGAATGGCAGACCGCACCTGTCCTATGGGATGCCGTACGTTTTGCCGTGGATCAGCGCGGGGAAAACGGTCAATTTATTATGACCGGATCCGCTGTGCCTGTCAACAATGCTGTGAAGCATTCGGGAACAGGGCGCATATCGCGAATTCTTATGCGGCCTATGAGCCTGTTTGAATCAGGGGAATCAGGCGGCGGAGTTTCATTACGATCCCTTTTTGACGGCGCTGGTACAATAGAGTGCTTTTCGACTATGTCCATTGAGAAACTGGCATTTTGTCTTGCGCGCGGAGGCTGGCCGGCGTCGGCAGGCAGGGAAGAGAATGCAATACTGCGTCGTGTATATGATTATGTGGACGCTATTGTCAACAATGATATTTCCAGAGTGGATGACGTGGAGAAGAACCCGGCGCGGGTGCTGGCGCTTATGCGCTCTCTTGCGAGGAATATCTCGACCACGGCTGCCATTACAACCATACGTGATGACATAGGAGCGGACGAGAAAAGTCTGACAGAAAAGAGCGTTTCAAGTTATATGAACGCATTGCGCCGCCTGTTCGTCATTGAGGATCTTCCTGCATGGGGGCCGGCGCTCCGTTCAAAAACGGTCATTCGCACCTCGCCGAAGCGTCATTTCGTTGATCCGTCCATTGCCGTTGCGGTTTTGAGGGCATCGCCGGATTCGCTTTTGAAGGATTTTAAGACTTTTGGCCTGCTGTTTGAGTCGTTATGCGTCCGCGATCTGCGGATATATGCGCAAATTCTGGATGGAGAGGTGTTTCATTACTATGATAAAAGCGGATTGGAAGCTGACGCGGTAATCTGCCTGAAAGACGGCCGTTGGGCCGCAGTTGAGATTAAAATGGGCGCAAAAGAGATTGAAAAAGCTGCAAAGAACCTGCTTGCGCTCAAAGAGAGGATTGACGCCGGCAAAATGCACGAGCCTTCTTTCTTACTGGTTGTCACGGCCGGAGAACCGGCTTATCGCCGCGACGACGGCGTGTTTGTAGTGCCGATAGGGTGTTTGCGGGAGTAGCGTGTTTATTATCAAGTCATTGATCCGGAAAAAACAGAGAAAGAAATTGTAAAAGCTGAAGAAGAACTTGCAGAAGTAAAGATAAAGAAAAAGAAACTGCTGAAGAAACTGAATGCCTGATAAGACAGTGAAGGAGGCCGGAAAATGCCGCTGCCGATAAGGATAGAAGAATTATTTAAAGGTTTTACTGTAGAGTCTGACAGACTGGATTATAAGGAAGGTTTTGATCCGGAAGCTGAACGGGTTTTTAATTATCCGTATCAGGCAGTAGAAGAGATACTGGCAAATGCCGTATATCATCGCGGTTATGACCTGCGGGATCCGATAGAAGTAAATGTATTTCCGGATAGAATGGAATTTGTGTCAAAACCGGGTCCGATGCCTCCGGTGAATAATAATGATCTAAAAAAAGCCAGAGTTCCTATCAGAGAATACAGAAACAGAATGTTGGGGGATTTCCTGAAAGAACTTGATATGACAGAGGCAAAAGGCACGGGGTTTCCCGAGATAAGGCGGGCGTTGAAAGAAAACGGATCTCCCGGGCCGAGATTTGAGACAAATAAAGACAGAACATACTTTTTGGCGATTTTAAAACCGCATAAGTTATTTGCCGGGTTAAAAATAAAAGAAACTAAATCAGGCATGGGTTCGGAGCTGTCCCAAGTCGGCACTAAGTCGGCACCAAGTCAATCTGGATGAAAGCGAAATTATAAAGGTGTTGAAATTTTGCATTGATTCAAAGAGCGCAATGGAAA